>CAZTHY010000046.1:0-8272 GCA_964613205.1 uncultured Oscillospiraceae bacterium | reverse complement strand
TTGTTGGTCAGCACGCTGCCCTTGGTGGTGCCGGTGGTGCCGCCGGAATAGAGGATAACGGCGGGATCGTCGTAGCCACGCTGCGCCCGATAGCTCTTGTAGAAGCAGAAGCGGGACATATCCATGAATTCCTTCCAGCGGATGACAGGGGCGTCCTCGGGAATTTTCTGGATCTTCCGTCCCTCGGTGAGCATATAGCCCGCCTTGATGGGCTTGGACAGGGCGTCCTTGATGCTGGCGATGATGATGTTGATGATGCCGGTGTTCTGCCGGATATGCTCGAACTTGTCGTAGAACTGATCCAGCGTGATGGCGGTGGTGGACTCGGACGCGTTGAGATAGAACTCGATCTCCTTCTCCGCCGACAGGGGGTGGATCATGTTGGCAATGCCGCCCACCAGATTGACGGCGTAGAACATATACACCGCCTGGGGGCAGTTGGGCATGGCGATGGTGACCTTGTCGCCCGGGCGCACGCCCAGCGTTTTCAGGCTCTTGGCGCATTTCTCGATCTCCTGCACCAGCTTGCGGTAGGTGGTGGACTTGCCCATGAAGTCGAAAGCGATGCTGTTGGGATACTGCTCCGCGATCTTCTCCACGGCTTCAAACATACTGCCCTGAAAATAGTCCAGATGCATAGGCACGTCGCCCATGTAATTTGCCCACGGGGTTTTTACTTCACTCATACTGTACCTCCTCAGAAATCGGCTTTTCCAGCTCCTCCGGATGGGTCAGCAGGTATTCCAGCAGCCGGACGGACTTGGAGTAGTAGTACCCATCGGCCAGCCGTTCGTCGATGGTCAGTCCCAGTTCCAATGTCTCCCTCATAGTGACGCTGCCGTCCTCACCGTAGTAAGGGGACAGCTTCTTCTCTCCGATAATGCAGAACAGGGAGCAGGTGCCCCAGTTCGTCAGATGGTGATAGCCGCACTTGAGCCGGATGGAGCCCAGATTGGACACCGTCACAGAGCTGTAATACGGGTCGGTGGCGATAAGGCTGTTGGGTACCCAGCCGTGCTTATCCAGCCACATGATAAACCGCACCGCCGCTTTGCCTACCCAGCGGGGCAGCTTGTTGAAGAAATTCATACTGTCGGTGGAGGAATCCACCTTCTCGCTGCGGCACTCCCGCACCTGAGAGCGGATGTAGTCGTGTACGTCGGCCAGCGTATGCTCCTCCCTGCTGTGGAGGAAGGCCAGCGCCTCGGCGCCCTTGTCGGAGAACTGCTTTTTCACCACGAAGGCCGCCGACACCTCGTTGCGCTGGTAGAAGTTGCTGTTGACGATGAACCGGTTCAGCTTGGGGCGCAGGGTGATGGTTTTCAGCAGTGCCGCCACCACGATGTGAAACATGGTGTAGGGAAAATCCGTCTCCGTCTCGTTTTTCTTTTTCAGATAGGCGTTCATGGCCGTCAGGTCTACCTTGACGGAGATGTACGCTTCGTTGTCGCAGCGGTTGGGATAGAGGATGCCGGTGATGAAGTGCAGCGAATCCAGCTCCCGCAGCAGACGGCCATCCTTCCGGTCGCCCCGCCGTTTTTTAGGTGTTTCCATTTCGTCTCCCCCGTAGTATCTAATATGTTATGTCGATTTTTATCAGTGTTTCTAATATGGCGTATTACGTTATTCGACTAACCTACTACACCAGCGATTTTATATTATAGCAGTTCTCTTTGTAGATTACCAGTCTTTTTTTCCTCTTTCTGTAAAAAAGGCGAAAAAAAGCACCCTCCGGCCTGTCCGGAGGGTGCTTTCCCTATTCGTCGCTGCCGTTCTTTCGCTCGTTGCGCCGGCATATCGCCCGATAGACCAGCCATCCGCCGCCCGCCACCGCCAGCGCCAGCGCAAAGGTCACGATCGCCAGCGTGTAGTTGGCCTCGCCCAGCGCGTCGCCGCCTACGGTGGAGGTGAGAATGGAGGGCAGCCGCCCCACGGTGGCAATGAGCATCCACGCGCCCCAGCCCAAGTCGGTCAGCCCCGCGAAGTAGCTCAGCAGGTCTTTCGGCGTGCCCGGCAGGGTGAAGATCAGCCACAGCACCGCCGTCCGTTTCGGGGAGGTGCGGCGGAGGAACCGCAGCCGTTCCAGCTTTTCCGGCGGAAAAAATACCTCCACCAGCGGCGCGCCCCACCGGCGCACCAGCGCGAACACCGCCGCGCTGCCCAGTGCCGCGCCGATGAGACACAGCACCGTGCCCCACCACGCGCCAAAGGCGTAGCCGCCCACGATCTCCAGCGGTTCCCCGGGGATGACGGCCACGATGACCTGCAAAAACACCATGGCGGCGTAGGCCACCGGCCCCCAAACGCCGTGGCTCTCCACCCAGGCGCGGAACAGCTCAGGCCGTCGGGCGAAGCGGATCATCGGCCGCCCCACGAACCAGGCCACCGCCGCCGTGGCCAGCAGGAAGATGACCACCGCCGCCAGCGACAGCGTTTTTTTCTGTTGTGGTGTCAGCGTCCGTCTCATACCCCGCCCCACTTTCTTCAAGCTGTGGTTAGTGTATCACGTTTTTCACCAAAACGTGTGAACGCACCATAAAGATTTGCTTAATTTCTGCTTAGGCTATCTTGTCGGATGACCGCTGATCGGGTCAAGGCCGAGAACACCGCTGTCACTTTCTGAAAGCATCTAAGTTTACTATAAATAATTTATGTAAACCACTCCAAATAATCCCACGGGTGCCTTGGCGCATATTCGGCGGCGGGTGGAAGATACTACCCATGTAAAAATTGCATCGACTGGAGGAATTTTATATATGAAAGCGACAGGCATCGTCCGCCGGATCGACGATCTTGGCCGCGTGGTCATTCCCAAGGAGATCCGCCGCACCATGCGTATCCGCGAGGGCGACCCGTTGGAGATCTATACTACGCGGGAGGGAGAGGTCATTTTCAAGAAGTACTCCCTCATCGGCGGGCTGGAGGACTTCGCCGCCCAGTTTTGCGACACCCTCTGCCGCAGCACCGACTTCTCCGCCGCCGTCACCGATCGGGACACGGTCATCGCCATCGCCGGTGCCGGCAAGCGGGAGCTGCTGGGCAAGCCGGTATCCGCCCCGCTGGAGCGGATCATGCAGGAACGGGGGCTGTACTGCGGCGAGAGCGTACCGGTGTGCGAGGGGAACGACGGCTACCGCGCCGCCGTGGCTGCGCCTATCCTCTGCGAGGGGGACGTGCTGGGGGCGGTGGTGTTCCTCTCCCCCGACGACCGCGCCGCCGGCGAGACGGAGTGCAAGCTGGCGCAGACGGTGGCCGCCTTTTTGGGCAAGCACATGGAGAGCTGAAAAAGAGACCTGTTCCGCGGAACAGGTCTCTCGTCTGCTATGATGACTATTTCTTCCTCCGCCTGCACTGGTGGGGGTCGTTGTTGCGGGCGCGGTAGAAGGCGGCTTTTTCCTCGTCGGTGACGGCGGGGATGGTGCGCCGACCCTGCCACAGGCCGTCCGGCCGTCGTGTCACCGCAAGGCGCACCGGAAACCGGCCATGCTCGCCGCAGGCGAAAGCGCCGTAGTACAGCTCCTCGCCCAGCGGGAACCAGCAGGCCACCGCCGACCGCTGTCGGCACAGGGGACAGGCCACGCTGCGGGCGGTACGGCTGTCCAGCACCGCTTCACGGCTGGACAGAGGGCCGATGCGCTGGCGGCTCTGCTTGGGGTATTCCACCGTGGTCAGCGTAGGGGGCTTGCGCTTGTGACGGCGGGGCGGCACCGTGTTTTTCACCGTCTCGGGGTCGATCCAACCGCTGACCAGCGCGGCATACACCGCGTCGTGGAGGGCGTTGTGGTATTCAAATGTCTCCGGTATGCCGCAGTAGGCCACCGCGTTTTCCAGCGCCAGCCGCTGGCCGGTGCCGATGCCCAGCGTCTGGTTGAACGCCGCCTGCAAGTCCACGTACTCGCCGACTTTCAGCGCCGGACGGCGCCAATGGCGGGCGTTTTTGGCCAGCACATCGTCGTCCTGCCCGCCCCAGCCGGCAAACACCGTCTCGCCGCCGCACCAGTCCAGAAAGGCGTCGTACCCCTCGGTGAAGGGCACGCCCTCCGTCAGCGACAGCCGCGCGTCCGGCAGCTTACGGGCGATGGGCGACAGCCGCTTCTGCATGGCGGGCTTGATGTAGACGTTGAAGGTGCCGGTCAGCCTGCCGCCCAGCTCATCCAGCCGTGCCGCGCCGATCTGCAAGATCTCCTCCATCCCGCCGCCGTAGGGCTGGCTCCACTCTAAATCCAAAACGATCATCGTTCACGCTATCCTTTAATGCTGTCGAAAAATGTCGAAATCAAATTCTGCTAACGTGATATTATATCACACATAAAGCCGCTATGCAACCGTTGGACGTAAAAAGAGGGGACTTCCGGTGAAGTCCCCTCCCCTGCTCTCGTTACAGTCCCTCCGGCGTGTTGATGCCGAAGCCCTCGCCCATGACCTCGTGGGCGTCGCAGACGATGACGAAGGCGTCGGGGTCGGCGTCCTTGACGATGGCCTTGATGGTGACGATCTGGCCGCGGCTGAAGGCGCAGAGGATGACGTTCTTCGCCTTTCCGCTGAAGCCGCCCCGCCCGTTCAGCAGCGTCACGCCCCGATCCAGCGCCAGCAATTGTGCCGTGATGGCCTCGTACTGCTCGGAGATGATGTAGGCCACCTTGGAGGCGTTGCCGCCGTAGACCACCCAATCCGTCACCTTGGAGCAGATGAACAGCGCGCCCATGGCGTACAGCGCCTGGGTGAAGTCACGGAACACGGCGGCGTAGGAGATGGTGACGATGCCATCCACCAGCAGACACAGCGTACCGATGGACACGGCGGGAAACCGCAGCTTCAGAAGCCGCGCCGCCAGCTCACTGCCGCCGGTGGTGGCGCTCTGCCGCATCAGCAAGCCGCAGCCCAGTCCCACCAGCAGGCCGCCGTACACCGCCGCCAGCACCGGCTCCATGGGAGAGAAGGTGTACAGCGACGCCAGCAGGTCGATCATGGCGGAGCTGACCACCGTGGCGTAAAGGGTGGTGATGAGCCAGATCTTCCCCACCTTTTTCAGACTCAGGATAAACAGCGGGATGTTCAGCACCACCGCCATCATACCGACGGAGGCCTGGGGGATGAAGTAGTTGATGATCTGGGCGATACCGGTAAAGCCGCCTACGCTCAGATGGTTGGGTGCAAAGCACCAGTTAAAGCCCAGCGCGTACACGGCGCAGGACAGGGTGATGGTGATAAATTGCAGGACGATGTCTTTCGTAGTTCTCTTCATGCTGCCTCCTGTGCATATTTTCATTCTTTTTCCTATCATACCGGAAAAATCGCCGCCTGTCAATCTCCCCGCAAAACGAGAAAACCCTCCGCAAGCGGAGGGCTTTCTCTCAAGGGTGAACACAGCAGACACCAAAAGCGCTTACGCGCGAAAAGGTTCTTCGTGCCGACAGCCGCACAGACGTGCGGCTGCCTGACGATTTGAGGATAGAAAGGAAAAGCAATTCATGTGTACGAACTACTGTTATTACAGTACACCGTGAGAATAAATTTGTAAAGCGACAATTTTGCATATTTCCATGAGAGAATGTCATATAAACATCGTGACGCCCATAAGAACCGCCGATTTTGGGCATAATACCCACAGAAAGGCTATTGCCCAACGGCGGAAGAGGGGGTATAATAGGAGCAACGACTATGAAATAGTTTCATGAAAGCGGGTGACGTATGGACACCAAAAAACTGGAAGCGCTGATGGCGGCGGTGGAGCTGGGCAGCTTTACCCGCGCCGCCGAGGTACTGGGCTACACCCAGTCGGGGCTGACCCACATGATGAACAGTCTGGAAAAGGACATCGGCTTCACCGTACTGGTACGGGGACGCAGCGGCGTCCATCTCACACCGGCGGGACAGCGGATATTGCCGCTGGTGCGGGAATGTCTGTCGGGCAGCGCCGCGCTGGAGCGGGAGATCGCCCTCATCAACTCCCACAAGGAGGACAGCGTCCGCGTGGCGGCCTACGAGTCCATCGCCCGCCACTGGCTGCCGGAGATCATCCAGCAGTTCCGGCGGGAGCATCCCGACGTGACGGTGGACATTCAGATGGGCAGCGTGGACGAGGTGTACCGCTGGGTGCGGGAGGATCGGGTGGATATGTGCTTTGCCAGCCGTCAGGAGCCGCTGGCGCTGGAGTGGACCCACCTGCGGGACGACGAGCTGCTGGCCATCCTGCCGCCGGACTACCCCTCCGACGATGAGACGTTCCCCATGTCCGCCTTTAACGGGCAGGAGTTCCTCATGCCCTCCATGGGCTTTGACAAGGACATCACCAAGGTCTTTAACGAACACGGCGTTTCGCCCCTGATCCGCACCACACAGGTGTCGGACAGCGCCGTCATCTCCATGGTGGAGCATGGACTGGGCATCAGCGTCCTTTCGCGGCTGGTGCTGTGGGGGCGGCAGGATGCGGTGCGGGCGCTGCCCCTGTCCCCCTTTGCCGTCCGTGAGTTGGGCATCGCCGCCCGTCCCCGCAAGGAGCTACGCCCCATCGTGCGGCAGTTCATCGCCTATTCCCGCGACATGATCGAGAAAATGTGAGGTCAACTATGCTGTCATTCCAAAAAGTGACCGCCGCCGACGGCGACCGTCTGCGGCGCTATTATGAAAACTGCGACTACCGCCTGTGCGAGTATTCGCTGGGCGTGAAGCTGATGTGGGAGCCCCATCTCCACCCCAGCTATGCGGAGGTGGCGGGGTGTCTCGTGGTACGCAACGCCATCGAGGGGGAGTCGGTCTTTGACTACCCCATTCCCTCCCCCGAGGGGGACGTAGACGCGGCGCTGCGCGCCATCGAACGTCACTGCGGCGAGACGGAGACACCGCTGTGCCTTTCCGTGGTGCCGGAGGAGGTACTGCCCTCCCTGCTCAAGCGCTACCCCTGTGTCCGCGTCACCAATCTGCGGGGGTGGAAGGACTATGTATACCGCACGGAGGAGCTGGCCAACTTTGCCGGCCGCCGTTACAGCGGCCAGCGCAACCACATCAACAAGTTCCGCCGCGTCTGCCCCGATGGTCACTTCGTCCCCCTCACCGACCCCGACGATCCCCGTCTGGCCGCCTTTTGGGCGGACTACGCCGGTGAGTTTCAGAAAACAAGTCCCAACGCCATTCGGGAGCTAAAGCTGGCGCAGGAGATGTTCCGGCTCATCGGCCGAAGCTGGTTCCGCGCCGGTGGTCTGAAAAGCGATGGACGGCTGGTGGCGGTGTGTCTGGCGGAGCAGTGCGGTCAGACGCTGGTGAACCACATCGAAAAGGCGCTGTACTCCTGCCCCGGGGCGTACCCCGCGCTGGTGCAAGCCTTCGCCGCCTACTACGGCAAGGACTGTCTGTGGAGCAACCGTGAGGACGACGGGCGGGACAAGGGGCTGCGGTCGTCCAAGCTGCAATACCTGCCGGAGCTGCTGGCGGGGAAAGTCCGGCTGGACGTGGGCACGGAGCTGGACGAGCTGGAACGCATCCCCTCGCTGAAAACGGAGCGCCTGACGCTGACACCGCTGCGGAAAAGCGACCGCGACGCCTACAATGCCCTGTGTCTCGACGACAACCGCAACCGCTGGTGGGGCTACGACTACCGCACCGGCCTGGGCGACAGGGAGCTGACGGAGGACTGGTTTTTGGACGTGGCCAAGGCGGACTTCGCCGCCCGCCGCGCCGTCAACTTCGCCGTGCGGCTCAAGGGCAAGCTCATCGGTGAAGCGGTACTGTACAACCCCGATTTTCGGGGCGGCTTTGAGCTGGGCTGCCGCATTGCACCGGCCTACGCCGGTCACGGCTACGGCACGGAAGCCTTCGGCGCCGCCGCCCACTGGGCGCTGTACCATTTGGGGCTTGAGCGGGTGGTGGCCAAGTGCTATCATGAGAACGAACCCTCCCGCCGGATGCTGGCCAGTTGTATGCGTCCCAGCGGCGAGGACGAGACGTTCTATTACTTTGAAAAAACGGTATAACGCGCCCCTCTCTGCACAAACTAAGGGTCAGCCCCACGGCTGACCCTTTTACTTTTTTCACGGAGGTACGCTGCCATGACCTACGAAACGCTGACCGATCTTCTCAACAACGAGGAGCGGGCGTATGAGTATTTCTACGCCCTGCCGCCCTCGATGCAGACCGCCCTGCGTCAGCGGGGCGACATCTGCTCCCTCGCCCAGCTTCGCGCCGCCGTCGCCGACGCCAAAATGATGAACCGCCCGCAGATATTCTGACACCCCTCGTCAGGCTCCCCTTGTTTACAAGGGGAGCTGGCAGCGCG
>CAZTHY010000045.1:5388-8345 GCA_964613205.1 uncultured Oscillospiraceae bacterium | reverse complement strand
GCCGCATCGGCGGCGAGCTGGAGACCATCAACATCCTGTACGTCACCGACCCCACCCGCCGTCTGCTGGGCGTGCTGTCCGTCCGTGATCTGCTGCTGGCGGACGAGGACGACCTCATCGAGGACATCATGGACGGCGACGTGGTGTGGGCCAAGACCACCGACGATAAAGAGGACGTGGCACAGGCGCTGAGCAAGTACGACTTCCTGGCCATGCCCATCGTCGATCTGGAAAGCCGGTTGGTGGGTATCGTCACCGTCGATGACGCTATGGACGTCATCGAGGAGGAGACCACGGAGGACTTTGAAAAGATGGCGGCCATGCTGCCCTCCGACAAGCCCTATCTCCGTACCGGCGTGTTCGCCACATGGAAAGCCCGTCTGCCGTGGCTGATGGTACTGATGCTGTCCGCCACGTTTACCGGCATGATCCTGAACCACTACGAGAACGCACTGGCGGCCTGCCTCGTGCTGAACGCCTACATCCCCATGCTGTCCGGTACCGGCGGTAACTCCGGTACGCAGGCATCGGTGGCGGTCATCCGTGCGCTGAGTCTGGACGAGGTGGACTTCTCCGACGTGTGGCGGGTGCTGTGGAAGGAGCTGCGGGTGTCGCTGCTGTGCGGAGTGTGCCTTGCCGCCGCCAACTTTGTGAAAATGCTGCTCATCGACAGGATGCTGCTGGGCAACGGCGAGGTGACCATTTGGGTCTGCGCCGTGGTGTGTCTCACGGTGCTGTTCGTGGTGGTATTCGCCAAATGCGTCGGCTGTTCGCTGCCCATTCTGGCGGAAAAGGTGGGACTCGACCCCGCCGTGATGGCCAGCCCCTTCATCTCCACCATCGTGGACGCCACCAGTCTGCTGATCTATTTCAGCTTCGCTTCCGCCTTGCTGGGGATTTGAAAATCGCCGGTATAGCGCGGCGCGTTCATGGCAACAATAAAGTCAGGCTTCGGCCTGACTTTTACTTTTTTAACGGAGGGACTACCATGAACCGAGCCTGTACCAACGACGGGTGCGCCTGCACCCCTAATGCGTCCATCAAGTGCAGCGTCACCAACTGCGCCCACCACTGCAAGGACGTGGACAACTGCGGCCTGACCACCATTCAGGTGGGCACCCACGAGCGCCGTCCCACCATGGATCAGTGTACCGACTGCCAGAGCTATCAGAAGTGCTGCTGACCCACGGCGCGAACGCGCCGTACATAGGAGGTGACGCGGTGAAATCGCAGGTGAAATACGCGCTGGCCGGAGGACTGGCCGGTGCCGTCAACGGTCTGTTCGGCGGAGGTGGCGGCATGGTGCTGCTGCCGCTGCTGCGGTGGGGCGGACTGCAAGGCCAGCGTGTGTTCGCCACCGGCGTGGCGGTGATCTTGCCGCTGTGCGCTGTGTCGGCGGCGGTGTACCTGCTGGGGCGGGGACTGGACATGGCGGCGGCGCTGCCCTATCTGGTGGGTGGACTGGCAGGGGGCTTCACCGGCGGCAAGCTGTTTCCACGGGTCAGCCCTGCGTGGCTGCGGTACCTGTTCGCCGCATTTTTGGTTTACGGCGGCGTGAGGTACCTGCTGTGACCGCGTGGCTGGTGCCGCTGGCGGCGGGCTTCGGCGCGGGAATTCTGTCCGCGTGGGGCGTAGGCGGCGGGACGCTGCTGTTGCTGGTGATGACGCTGGCGCTGGACGTACCGCCGGAGACGGCGGCCACCATCAACCTGCTGTACTTCCTGCCCACGGCGGCTATGGGCGTGTGGCAGCACCGGAAAAACGGCCTGTTGGAGCGGGACGTTCTCCGCGCCGCCGTGCCGTGGGGCATCGCCGCCGCCATGGCCGCCGCACTGCTGGCCGGTCACATCGACACTGACACCCTCCGCCGCCCCTTCGGCGCGTACCTGCTCCTCTCCGCCGCCGTCACCATAAAGACCGCCAAAAGTGACAAAAACCAGTGAAAAAGCACCCACGAGGGTGCTTTTTCGCGTTGCAAAGAGAGACTGCACGTTTTGCACAAAACGGGGCGGGGAAGATGGGCGATTTGCCGAAAATGGAAACCCTATGCAGCCAGCATATTGTTTTCCCATCCGCGAAGTGGTATAAATAAGTGTGGTTCAATGCAGGAGGAGCCATGGCTCCTCGACCGTTTCAGACGCAGTCTGAAACGAGTTCTATTGAGAGAGGGTATGCAAACATAAAGTATGCACGGAAAGTCATAAGCCTGCTGCTGGCCATGGTCATGGCGCTAAGCCTAACCGCCGGCGTGTGGGCGGAGAATGGGAGTAATGATGACATTACTGCGCTGCGAAAGACGTGGACGGACAAGGGGTATGACCCGTTTGCCAGCATTGATGCGTCTGCACCGGCAAATGCGGCTGCGTTGAAGTATGTCTACACGAATTACGCACCTTTCAAGAATGGCGATGGGAAATGGTTCCTTGAAATGAACGGTGTGGATTCCAACGATGTCTTTTTTGCCACGGAAGGCGACCAAGTTAAGGCACGCAATATCCTGAATAGCTATACTTCGGATATGTACGCTGTACTGGACGATGTAAAGGTGGGCTACGGCTATGACGAGAATGCAAAGTTCTCTTGGTATGCGAAAGTACACTTTGCTAAAATGCTGGGCGCACCGCTGCTGCGACCGGAGGGCGGCACTGGTGACAAGACTGATGTAAACAGTTTTGATACCACTTATGGTGGAGCAGATGACGCGAAGGCTTACTTTAACCAGTATTTTGATACTTACTACGACAATCAAGCAAATAAGGGTGGCGTGCATCTAAAGACGACCAGCATTGAAAACGGCGAGTTTAATGATCCAAGTGCGGCACAGGCGGCGGTAAATGGATACAACGGGCTATACCCGCGTGCACAGATAGCACTGAACCAACTGAAAATTGAAATATCTGACGCTACCGGTGTAGGCGAGATTTACTTTTGGCAGTTGATCGACAAGTATCGGCAGA
>CAZTHY010000045.1:0-5288 GCA_964613205.1 uncultured Oscillospiraceae bacterium | reverse complement strand
GCTACCGGTGTAGGCGAGATTTACTTTTGGCAGTTGATCGACAAGTATCGGCAGATGCTGAACAGTGGCGGTAGCGGCAGCGGCAACCGTCCCGGCGGCAACAACCAAGCTCCTACCGGCGATAAGCGCCCCAGCGACCTGACGAACCAAGAGGCAAAGGGTTACATTGATGACTATATCGTCTACGCTGTTAATCAGCAAAACAGTAACATTGTCTTTGTATGCTTCAAGAATACTTCCTTCTCAAACGGCCTGTACGCGGACGTAACGTCTTGCGTTAACGCCATTAACGCATACGATGACTATATGGCACTGAGCAACAGCGCGAAGGAAGCATTGGATGAGCTGTATGTCATGGACAACAGCGGCAATAAGTGCCGCTTCTCTGCTCAGATGGAAGCGCTGCGGCAAATTGCCGACAACGGCACCGGCGCTAACAGTCCTTTCGGCAACAACGAATTTGACGAGGTGAACAAAGCGCTCCGCGATGCCGGTTACACCGCGCCGCGGCTTGGTACTGATTTCACCGTTAGTTTCCCCGCTGAACTGGTGCGCGGACAGGATTATGACTTCACTTACAGCGAAGATGGTGTGCTGACGGTCATCGTTCTGCGCGGCAGCGAAGATCGCTGGTTGGCCGCGGCTGAAAACAGCCAGGGCAGCGCTACACTGATGTGCAGAATGACGTTTATCAATAAGGGATACAGCAAATATGCTATTACCAACGGCAACGGCGGTGGCAGTGCGTGGACACCATATATCGGCGGTACCATGAGACTTGATAATATTCGGGACGGCATGGTTATTGGCGCGGGAAATTCTTTTGCGGCGGTGAACTATGCGAATAGCGTTTTGAGTGTTACGCCCTCCACCGGCTTTAGCGATATGCGTTCGGTGGTGGCGTTGGGGAACGGCAACGTTGACTTGACAAAGTACCTGCTTGTATACCGCGTTGTGGTGCAGGAGTCCTTCTATTATGAGCGGGAAGATGCTATCATCGTGACACCGGCGGACACGAACCGCACTAAAGTGACTGCTTTGGGCAATGATTGGGAAGCTACCCAGCCCGAAAATGGCGTGGTAACGGTAATGCCCAAAACCGGCGAGACGATCAACGGCATACTGGGAAGTTACGGCAAGAACAACTATCAAACTTTGGGTACTGTAACCGTGACAGCGCCTACCGGTTATGGGTTGGCTTTGAGCGAGTGCAAGGTCGAGCAAGGCTGCGGTGATGCCTTTGACAGAGCGACTAATACAGATGGCGCGACAGTCTGCAACATCGCCATCATCCCTGTTGAGAACGAAGCCGGTACTTCAGTGGTACGGCTGACGTGGTACAATCCTACCACTAAGGACATTAAGCAGGAAAGTCTAAAGGTCATCGTCACTGATCGAAATGTTTTCGGCGGCTTGGCTAGCGGCAATATTGAAGTCACAACGCCCAATACGGTTGACAGCAATCCTATGTTCGGTACAAAGGTCACTTACGACAACAACGGCGTTTTCTACACTAAATTCAGCGGAACAACGGATCAGCTGCCCAGCTTTGACGCTCTGCAAAAGGGCTTTCTGCTGGAGCCGTCCAATGATATCGCCGATCAGGTGACCCACTTCCGGAGTCGCTCCATGTCGAGAGACTATCCCGTATATGATGAAGAAGATATTGCGGACATAGAGCGGGGCTTTGATGTGGCGGGTGCGTCGGACACCTACAGCATCAACGACAGAACGAAGGATGATGCCCGCACCGTTGCTTATGTGCTGACAGAAGTACAGAATGTAGGCGGCGTTACCGTTTGCTTTACCTATACGCAGGACTATCATTTCCAAGTTGTTCAGTGGCTGCGCCAAGAGGAAGACGACAGTTATACCGTGTTGGGATACAGTTACTTGGGCGGCAAGAACGATTCTTTCGTTACCCAAACCGAAACGAGCAGCGTTTCCAAACCGGAAGATGCTGACGGCAGCGCACCTTTCGTGGTAGGCGAGGGCATGGAATTTTCCTGCACCCGCTACCCGCAGGAGAGCAACAGAGAGGGACTGCATTACTTCCAGTTCCACGTCCGTGGTGAGGGACACCGCGAGGGCGAGATGTACAAGGTCTACATCCCCTATGCTTACTTCGGCATGACCAGGGAAGAGGGTTTGGCGCGTGCGGCGCGCGGCGAGAAGCCGGTGATCTACCACTACTACGGCAACCATGAGCTGCGTGGTGGAGAGGACGGCACGTTCTACGGTCAATACACCGAATACGGCGTCTACTTTGAAGTTTCTGACTTCTCCCCCTTCGTGGTGGACTGCTCTGCTGGTTCTAACTCCAGCTCCTCCGGCGGTGGTGGTCATCGTGTGACCACTGCGGTCAAGGCGGACAGCCCCGCTACCTTTGACGCGGGTATCGCCCTCTACGGTGCGCTGGCCATTTCCAGCCTGACCGGTATGGCGTATGTGGGCAAGAAAAAGTTCTGATGCATGACAAAAAGAAAGACCCCCGAGGGGGTCTTTCTTTTGTTCTGTTTACGCCTCTGACAGCGATTTCTTCGCGGCGGACAGCATCAGCTTGATGCGGTTGAGCTGGTTCACCTCACTGGCGCCCGGGTCGTAGTCCACCGCCACGATGTTGGCCTGCGGGTAGGCCTGCCGCAGCACCTTGATGACACCCTTGCCCACCACATGATTGGGTAGACACGCGAACGGCTGCGTACACACGATATTCGGCACGCCGCTCCGCAGCAGCTCCACCATCTCACCGGTGAGGAACCACCCCTCACCGTACTGGTTGCCCAGCGACAGGAAGGGCTTCGTCAGCTCCGCCATGCGGCGGATGTCCATGGATGGCTCGAACCGGCGGCTCTGCGCCAGCGCGTCCAGCGCCGGTTTGCGGAATTGGCGCAGCAGCGCCACGCCGCCGTGGGCGATGACGGAGGCCGTCCATTTCGCGCCCAAATACTTCCGCTTGTAATCGCAGCCCCACAGACAGTAGGCGCCGAAGTCCAGCAGGTCGGGCACCACCGCCTCTGCGCCCTCGCTTTCCAGCAGATCCACCAGATGGTTGTTGGCAAGGGGCATATACTTCACCAGAATTTCTCCCACCACGCCAACTCGCGGCTTCCGGAGGGACTCGTCAATGGGCAGCGCGTCGAAATCCGCCACAATGCCGCGGCAGATCTGCCGGTAGGATAGGCCGCCCTTCTCCGTCAGCGACCGGATGCAGATGTCCCGCCACTTTTCATGCAGCGCTTCAGCGCTGCCCTTCGTCAGCTCATAGGGACGGATGCGGTAGAGACAGCGCATCAGCAGGTCGCCGTAGACCACGGCGCGCGCCGCGTCCAGCAGCAGCGGCAGGGGGAGGGAAAAGCCCTCGTTTTTCTCCATGCCGTTGGCGTTGACGGAGATGACGGGGATGTGGGATAAGCCCACCTTATCCAGCGCCCGCCGTATGAAGCCCACATAATTGCTGGCGCGGCAGCAGCCGCCGGTTTGGGTCATGGCGATGGCCAGGTGGTCGGTGTCGTACCGGCCGGACAGCACCGCCTCCATGATCTGCCCGATGGTGGTGATGGAGGGGAAACAGGCGTCGTTGTTGACGAATTTCAGGCCGGTGTCGATGGCGTTGCGGTTGTCATTGTCCAGCACCACCATGCGGTAGCCGTGCTTGCGGAACACCGGCTCCAACAGGTCGAAGTGGATGGGGCTCATCTGCGGGGCGAGGATGGTGTAGCCCTCCTGCCGCATTTTGCGGGTGAACACGGTGCGGTGATAGGCCGCCTCCTTCGGCTGGGGGCGGATATGCTGCTTCTCCCGCTGGCGGATGGCCGCCAGCAGACTGCGGATGCGGATGCGGACGGCACCCAGATTGTTCACCTCGTCGATCTTCAGCACGGTGTACAGCTTGCCGCTGCCCTCCAAGATCTCGCAGACCTGATCGGTGGTGACGGCATCCAGCCCGCAGCCGAAGGAGTTGAGCTGCACCAGCTCCATGTCGTCGCGGCGGCAGACAAACTCGGCGGCGGTGTACAGGCGGGAGTGGTAGACCCACTGGTCGTTGGCGCGGAGGGGACGGGAGGGGGTGAAGTCCACCGGCAGGCTGTCCTCGGTGAACACGTCAAAGCCGTAGCCGGCGATCATCTCCGGTATGCCGTGGTTGATCTCCGGATCAAGGTGGTAGGGACGACCGGCCAAAATGATGCCCCGCCGGTGGTCTTTCTCCATGGCGGTCAGCACCCGCCGGCCTTCTGCGCGGATGTCGGCCTTGGCCTGCTGCTGTGCCTGCCACGCCTTCCGTGCGGCAGCGCGCACCTCATAGGAGGGGATGTTCCACGTCTCCTGACAGACCTTCGTCAGCCGGTCGGTGACGATCTTCTCGTTGGTGAAGGCCAAAAACGGGCGGATGTAGGCCACGTCGCCACGGGTGATGGACTCCACGTTGTTTTTCAGGTTTTCGGGGTAGGACACCACGATGGGACAGTTGAAGTGGTTCTGCGCGTCAGGTGTCTCCTGATGCTCGTAGAACACGCAGGGGTGGAAGATCTGGGTAATGCCCTGCTGGATGAGCCACTGGACGTGGCCGTGAGCCAGCTTGGCGGGGTAGCACTCCGACTCGGAGGGGATGGAGTCCATGCCCAGCTCATAGAGCTTCCGATCGGAGAAGGGGGACAGCACCACGCGGAACCCCAGTTCACGGAAAAACACCGCCCAGAAGGGGTAGTTTTCGTACAGGTTCAGCACCCGCGGTATGCCGATGGTGCCGCGGGGTGCCTGGCTCTCCGGCAGGGAGGGGTAGTCAAACAGCCGCTTGCACTTGTAGGCGAACAGGTTGGCACCCTTGGCCACGGCAGCTTCACCGCCGCCGCCCTTTTCGCACCGGTTGCCGGTGATGTGGCGGGTGCCGTCGGAGAAGCGGTTGATGGTCAGCATACACCGGTTGGAGCAGCCGCCGCAGTGGGCGGTGGAGGTGGTGTAGGTGAGGCGTTCGATGTCCTCCAGCGGCAGCAGCGTGGTGGGCTGGCCGTCGTAGCGCTCTCTGGCCAGCAGCGCCGCGCCGAACGCGCCCATCATGCCGGCAATGTCGGGACACACCGCCTCCACACCGGTGATCTTCTCAAAGGCGCGAAGCACCGCCTGATTGTGGAACGTGCCGCCCTGTACCACCACATGGCGACCCAGCTCGCTGGCATCCGCCAGCTTGATGACCTTGTACAGCGCGTTTTTGATGACGGAGTAGGCCAGTCCCGCCGAGATGTCCGACACCGCCGCGCCCTCCTTCTGCGCCTGCTTCACGTTGGAGT
>CAZTHY010000044.1:0-8350 GCA_964613205.1 uncultured Oscillospiraceae bacterium | reverse complement strand
GGTCTTGTTGGGATCCAGCCACACCGCGCCCTTGGCGGTCTTGCCCATCTTCTTGCCCTCGGAGTTCAGCAGCAGCGTGATGGTCATGGCGTGGGCATCCTTGCCCAGCTTGCGGCGGATGAGCTCGGTGCCGCCCAGCATATTGCTCCACTGGTCGTTGCCGCCGAACTGCATATTGCAGCCATAGTGCTGGAACATGTAGTACCAGTCGTAGCTCTGCATGATCATGTAGTTGAACTCAAGGAAGCTGAGCCCCTTCTCCATGCGCTGCTTGTAGCACTCGGCGCGGAGCATATTGTTGACACTGAAGCAGCCGCCCACTTCACGCAGCAGCTCGATGTAGTTCAGCGGCTTGAGCCACTCGGAGTTGTAGAGCATCAGTGCCTTGCCGTCGGAGAAGTCGATGAACTTCTCCATCTGACGCTTGAAGCACTCGGCGTTGTGCTTGATGGCCGCCTCGTCCAGCATCTGGCGCATATCGGTACGGCCGGAGGGGTCGCCGATGAGGGTGGTGCCGTCGCCGATGAGGGCGATGGGCTTGTTGCCCGCCATCTGCAAACGCTTCATCAGGCACAGCGCCATAAAGTGACCCACATGGAGGGAGTCCGCCGTGCAGTCAAAGCCGATGTAGAAGGTGGCCTTGCCGTTGTTGACCATCTCGCGAATTTCTTCCTCGTTGGTGACCTGCGCGATCAAACCACGCGCTACCAGTTCTTCATAGATTCCCATAGCTGTTCTTTCCTTTCCAAAATCGTGAATTTCGATGTACTGACAAATGCAAAACGCCCTCTGTCAGTATGTACTGACAGAGGGCGAACAAAACGTCGCGGTACCACCTCGTCTTCGCCATACCCTCGCGGATATGACCTCATCGGGTGCCAACACACCCTATCGCTGTAACGGGCGAACCCGACACATCCCTACACGCCCCGTATCAGGCTTTCAGGAGGCTGCTCCGGGATGTATTCGCGCGTCTCACCCTCTCCTCCTTCCACCGACCGGAGGCTCTCTTGGCAGGCATGAGGTGCGTTACTTCTTCCCTTCAACGCTGTTGCGGTATCAAGTTGAGCATATTGTAGCAGATTTTTTTCGTTTGTCAACCACTATTTTTCACACTGGGAAAAATTTTTTTCCTGCCGTTACAGCGTGGCCTTGAACGTCTCCGCCTCCCGCAGCAGCTCCTCCGCGCCGTCCAGCATGGTTTGGGAGACGTGGCTGCCGCCGGTGAGCCGCGCCAGCTCCTGCCGCCGCGCTTCACGGGAAAGCTGCGTCACTTCCGTGTAGGTGCGGCCATTACGCTCCCCCTTTTCCACGGAAAAATGGGTGTCGGCCATGGCGGCCAGCTGGGGCAGATGGGTGACGCACAGCACCTGCTTGCGGCGGCTGATGCGTGCCATTTTCTCCGCCACCTTCTGCGCTGCCCGTCCGCTGACACCGGTGTCCACCTCGTCAAAGACGAGACTGCCCACGCTGTCCTGCTCTGCCAGCACGTTCTTCATGGCCAGCATGATACGCGCCAGCTCACCGCCGGAGGCGATCTTGTGGATGGGGCGCAGTTCCTCGCCTACGTTGGCGGACATAAGGAACCGCACCGTGTCCATGCCGTCGCTGTCCAGCGGTTTTTCGGCAAAGTCCACGGCGAAGCGGATTTTGCCCATGTCCAGCTGCCGCAGCTCGTCCAAAATCTGCTCCGTCAGGCGCTGCGCCGCCTCTTTGCGGCCATCGGACAGCGCCAGCGCCGCCTTTTTCGCCTTGGCCTCCGCGTGAGCCAGTTCCTTCTCCAGCCGCGCCAGCGTGTCGCCGGCGTACTCGATTTGCTCCAGCTCCGCTTCGCACTTTCGCTGGTAGTCCAGCATATCCTCCACGGTGGCGCCGTACTTCTTTTTCAGCCGGTAGAGAAGATCCATCCGCCCCTCTACCCTGTCCAGCTCCCCGGGGGACACGTCCAGCTCACTGCGCTTGTCCTCCACGGTGGCGGCCACGTCGTAGACCTCGCTGTACACCTCGCCCAGGCGCTCGTAGAGCTGGGCAAAGCCGTCGTCCAGATGGCGCACGGCGGCCACGGCATCCCGCGCCTGCCGGAGACCGTTCAGCGCACCGCCGCCCTCGTCGCCGCCGCTGAGGGCATAGTCAGCCCCGTCCACCGCCGTCATGAACTTCTCGGCGTTTCGCAGCAGCGTCCGCCGCTCCGTCAGCTCCGTCTCCTCGTTGGGACGCAGCTTGGCGCGGCGCAGCTCGTCGATCTGATAGCGCAGCGTGTCCACGCGGCGCTCTTTTTCCGCTTCGTCCATTTGGAGGGACTGCATCTGGCGGCGGATGTCTGTAAAGTGCTTATACTGTTCAGTGTATGCTTCTGCAAGGCTTTCCACCTTGCCGAAGCTGTCCAGGTACACCAAATGCTGCTCCTCGTCCAGCAGCGCCTGTCCGTCGTGCTGGCCGTGGATGTTCAACAGGCGGCTGCCCAGCGCCTTGAGCTGCCCCACCGTAACGGGGCGGCCATTGACGCGGCAGACGTTCTTGCCGTCGGTCTGTATCTCCCGCTGCAGCAGCACCGTGCCGTCCTCCGCCGTCACACCTGCCGCTTCGCATACGCTGTCTGATACGCCGGAAAAGGCGGCGGAGACGAAGGCCTTGTCGGCGCCGGTGCGGATCAGCTCACGGCTGGTGCGCTGCCCCAGCACGGCACTGAGGGCGTCGATGACGATAGACTTGCCCGCGCCGGTCTCACCGGTGAGAGCGTTGAAGCCCGCCGCGAACCCGATATCCGCCTCCTCGATGATGGCGATATTCTCGATATGCAGCAGTTCCAGCATAGTCCGTCCCCCTTATTGCAGCATCTGCCGCACCTGCTCGCAGAAATCAGAGGCGTTGAGACTGTCGTGGAACACCAGCAGCACGGTGTCGTCACCGGCCAGAGAGCCGACGATGTCGGTGCCCTCCATGCTGTCCAGCGCGAAGGCGGCGGCGTTGGCCATGCCGTTGATGGTTTTCAGCACCGCCAGATTCTGGGCGCTTTCGGCCGACAGAACGCACTCACGGAAGATGGTTTGCAGCTTATCGGCAAAGTTCAGCTTCAGCCGGTGGGCGGCGGCGGAATAGCGATAGCCGCCGGTGGGAGACGGCACCTTCAAAAGGTGCAGGGATTTGATGTCGCGGGAGATGGTGGCCTGTGTGCTGGACACACCCCGCTCCTTCAACAGCTCCAAAAGCTGCTCCTGTGTGCTGATCTCGTATTCCTCTACCAGCTCCATAATCAGTGCATGACGATCATTTCTCATGTTTCAAGGCCTCCGTTCCCATTTTTGAATCTAAAATTTCACAAAAACTCTTTTTGCTCAGCCGTACCAGCTTCGTGACGAATTTGGACTGCCGCACCCGTACTTTGTCGCCGTTGCGCAGGGAGAACGCCTTGCCGCCGTCCACCGACAGGTAGACGAATTTCCGGTTGGCGTCCGCCGCCTCCACGGTGATGGTGTGTTCCGGCGAGAGTACATAGCTGCCCGACCGTGTGGAGTGGGGGCAGATGGGTGTCAGCAGCAGGTTGTGCGCCGTAGGCTCCACGATGGGCCCGCCGGCGGCCAGAGAGTAGCCGGTGGAGCCGGTGGGCGAGGACACGATGGCACCGTCGCCGGTGATGCGGGTCAGCCGTCCTTCCTCCGTGGCCACATCCAGCCGTACCACCCGCGCCACGCTGCCCTTGGAGATGACGGCGTCGTTGAGGGCGATGTTGTTGTACACCGGTTTTCCCTCCCGCAGCACCGTCACATCCAGCATCATGCGGGATTCCACCGTGAAGTTCCAGTCCTTCAGGTCGTTGAGCCGTTCCAGCTCGTGGGGTTCCAGCTCCGACATGAAGCCGAGGCTGCCCAGATTGATGCCCAGCACCGGCACACTGTGGAGCGCCACCGTGCGGGCTAAATGCAGGATGGTGCCGTCGCCGCCGAAGGCGATAAGCAGATCGGCGCGGCGGATCTCCTGCTGTAATTGGCGGATGGGTACGCCCAGCTGGTCGTCGTACCCCTCCCGATTGAAGGGCAGGCACACCACCGTCTCAAAGCCGAGACTCTCCAAAATCTGGCGGGAGCGCTTGGCCACCTTCAATTCGCTGTCCCGATAGGGGTTGGGACAGAGGATAACTCGTTTCATGCTTCTCCGTGACCCTCCTTCAGCTCGTCATGGGACGCTTCCACCAGCGCTTTCAGATCGGGGATGGCGTCCGGCTCGTCGTTCTTGCGCAGATAGCCTAAGTATTCGATGTTCCCCTCCGGCCCGCGGATGGGAGAGTAAGTAATGCCAAGGACAGTAAAGTGGTTTTCCTTTGCATGGTTCAGGAAGTTTTCCAGCACCTCAAGGTGGACTTTTCCGTCCCGCACCACGCCTTTTTTGCCCACTTTTTCACGTCCCGCTTCAAACTGGGGCTTGATGAGACAGGCCACCTCGCCGCCCTGCCGCAGCAGCGGGTACAGCGCGGGGAAGATCAGCTTGAGGGAGATGAAGCTGACGTCGATGGACGCGAAATCCAGCGTCTCCGGTATCTGCTCCGTGGAGAGATAGCGGGCGTTGGTGCGTTCCAGACACACCACACGGGGGTCGTTCCGCAGCTTCCAGTCCAGTTGGCCGTAGCCCACATCCACGGCGTAGACCCTGGCTGCGCCGTTTTGCAGCATACAGTCGGTGAAGCCGCCGGTGGAAGCGCCGATGTCGGCGCAGGTCTTGCCTTCCAGCGTGATGGGGAACTCCGCCATGGCCTTTTCCAGCTTCAGCCCGCCGCGGCTGACGTACCGCAGTGCGTGGCCACGCACCTCCACATTGGCGTCCTCCGGTACGGCGGTGCCTGGCTTGTCGGAACGCTGACCGTCCACGAACACCAGCCCCGCCATGATGGTGGTCTGGGCTTTCTGACGGCTCTCGCAGAGACCTCTCTCCGTCAGCAACACGTCCAGCCGTATTTTTTTGCTCATGCCATCACCTCCCTGACCGCCCTTTGGATGCCCTCTGCGTCCAGTCCCAGATCGCGCCACAGCTCTGCCGTGGTGCCCTGAGAGGGCATGGTGTCTCCGGCGTTTTGCAGTTTCAGCTTTGCAGGGCTGCCCTGCTCTGCCAGCAGCGCCGCCAATCGTTCACCGACGCAGCCCCGCCGCAGTTGATCCTCCACCACCACGATGGCGCGGATATCCGCCAGCGCAGCGGCGATGGCCTCCCGATCCAGCGGTGCCACGCAGTTCAATTTCACCACACGGACGGAAATGCCGTCCTTTTCCAGCTCCTTCGCCGCCGTCAGCGATTGTCCGGTGAGGATGCCGCAGGTGACGATGGCCACCTCCCTGCCGTCATGCAGGACAGACACGCTCTCGCCGTTCCAGTCGCCGCCGTAGCCCACTTCGCCGCCCCTTGGGTAGCGCACCGCCACAGGAGTGGTCATGTGCTGTACCCCATGGCGCAGCATCTGCCGCAGTTCCGCAAAGGAGGCGGGCGACAGCACCGTCATGGCGGGAATCTGAGATAAAAAGTCGATACAGCCGTGGTGGGTCTCGCCGTCGGCGCCCACCAGTCCGCACCGGTCTACCGCCAGCACCACATGGTTCTTCTCCAGCGACACGTCCTGTGTCAGCATATCGTAGCCCCGCTGTAAAAAACTGTCGTACACGGCGAACACCGGCACAAGCCCCTGTTTCGCCATGCCGCCGGCCATGGATACGGCGTGTCCCTCGGCGATGCCTACGTCGAAGAACCGCTGGGGATACGCTTTGGAGAAGGCCGTCAGCCCCGTACCGTCGCCCATGGCGGCGGTGATGGCGCAGACGCGCTTGTCCTCCCCTGCCAGCTTCACCAGCTCGTCACCGAACACGGAGGAAAACGTCTCCCCTGCCGGTTTCTTCGCCTCGCCGGTCTGCGTATCGAAAGCGCCAACGCCGTGGAACCGCTCCGGCTCCCTCTGGGCGAAAGCGTAGCCGTAGCCCTTGATGGTGTGGACGTGTACCAGCACAGGCCGTTTTTCCTCCGCCGCCGCCTTTAATACGGCGGTGAGCCGCCCTACGTCGTGGCCGTCCACCGGCCCCATGTAGGCAAAGCCCATGTCCTCAAAAAAGGAGCTTACCGGCGGCAGCAGCGTCTTTTTCAGCGCTGTTTTCACCTCATGGCTGACACCGTACAGCTTCTGGCCGATGCCGGATTTTTCCAGCGCCTGCCGGTAGCGTTTCTTGAAGTGGTAGTACTCCGCCGTGGTGCGGACGCGGGAGAGATGGCGGGAAAGGCCGCCCACGTTGGTGTCGATGGACATACCGTTGTCGTTGAGGATGACGATGAGCCGCTCGCCGGAGTCGCCGGCGTTGTTCAGTCCCTCAAAGCTGAGACCGCCGCTGAGGGCACCGTCGCCGATGAGCGCCACCACATGGTAGTCCTGTCCCAGCAGCGTCCTCGCCCGCGCCATGCCCAGCGCCACCGACACCGATTCCGAGGCGTGACCGGCCACGAAAGCGTCGTGGACGCTCTCGTAGGGCTTGGGGAAGCCGGACAGCCCCTGCCACTGGCGCAGCGTGTCGAACCGGTCGCGGCGGCCGGTCAGCGCCTTGTGGCCGTAGCACTGGTGGCCTACGTCGAATACCAGCCGGTCTTTGGCGGTGTCGAACACCCGATGGAGCGCCACCGTCAGCTCCACCGTGCCCAAATTGGAGGCCAGATGGCCGCCGGTGCGGGACACCTGCTCAATGAGAAACTGCCGCAGTTCGCTGCAAAGCAGCTCTGTTTGTTCCTCCGACAGTCGTTTTACGTCCGCCGGAGAGTGGATCTTCTCTAAAATCAAAACGAATTCCGTCCTTATTCACCGCGGGGCGTCGTGCGCCCTGTTTATTTCAATTTGATATTCTACCATACCTAACAGGAATTTACAACCTTTTATGCAAACTATTTGTATATTTTTAAGCGATAACCGGTTGCCGCCCCGAAATTGTCACCACTTTGTAACGCTTTCAAGGTGCTTTTGTGGTATACTGCCATTCCAATACAGTTGCTGGTACGTTGATTGAACCGAAAAAGTGCCTGTCAGATGACAGGCACTTTTTTTGTCCCTCCATCATAGAATAGCGGTGTAGGAACGGAGGGGAGGTCATTTTATGAACGAGCAGGACGTGATGCGGAGGCTGAAAAGCGACCCGCAGGGGCTGAAAAACGTGATGCAATCGACCGACGGGCAGGCGCTGCTGGGGATGCTGTCCGGCGGCGATCAGGCGGCACTGGGTGCAGCGGCGAGACAGGCGGCAGGCGGCGACATGACGGCGCTGAGCGCCATGCTCTCCCGCGTGCTCAGCACGCCGGAGGGGGCGGCGCTGGTGCGGCGGATGGAGGAAAAGTTGCAGGCGTAGCGGCGGAAAGGAGACGGCGGCGTGGGCGAACTGGATGAAAAACTGAACACGCTGCTGGGCGATCCCGACAGCATGGCGCGTATCATGGCGCTGGCTCAGCAGCTCTCCGGCGCTATGCCCTCGGAACCGGCTCCACCGCCGCCAGCCAAGCCGCAGCAAGCGGTGGAAAGCGCTGACCCTTTACAGGGTTTCGATCCGGCGCTGTTGGCAAAGCTGCTGCCCATCGCCCGTGAACTGACGCGGCAGGACTCCGCTTCCATGCAGCTACTCTATGCGCTGCGCCCCTTTTTGAAGGAGGAAAAGCAGGGCAAGGTGGAGCGGGCGGCGAAGCTGGCGCGGCTCATCCACATCGGCAAGCAGTTTCTGACGGAGGGAGGCGGTCTGCCTGTATAACCGCTACGTCCGCGGCGACGGCGGCGGCTACACCCGTGTCCCCATGGACGAAACGCCGCCGCAGGTGCCGCCTCCTCCCCCGCCCGACTGGGACGCACCGCCGAAACCGCCGCCGAAGGGCGGCAGCGAGCGGGGATTCCTCAACGATCTCCTGGGGCTGCTGCATTTGGACGATCTGGACGCGGGAGACGTGCTGCTGCTGTTCCTGCTGTTCTACCTCTCCCGCCAAAAGGCGGACGAGGAGCTGCTTATCGCCATCGGGCTGCTGCTGATCCTGTAAAAAAAGACCGCCGTACAACGCTGTACGGCGGTCTATTGCTATGGTGTAAAGGGGAATTACTTGAGGGACTCGGCCACGGCCACGGCAACGGCCACGGTGGCGCCCACCATG
The DNA here is from genome assembly GCA_964613205.1 of uncultured Oscillospiraceae bacterium. Classification (GTDB taxonomy): domain Bacteria; phylum Bacillota; class Clostridia; order Oscillospirales; family Oscillospiraceae; genus Vescimonas. Next base: position 205 of record CAZTHY010000044.1, on the reverse strand, counting down.
GGGTTGTTGCCCATGCCCAGGAAGCCCATCATCTCCACGTGGGCGGGGACGGAGCTGGAACCGGCGAACTGCGCGTCGGAATGCATACGACCCATGGTGTCGGTCATGCCATAGCTGGCGGGGCCGGCGGCCATGTTGTCGGGATGCAGCGTGCGGCCGGTGCCGCCGCCGGAGGCCACGGAGAAGTACTTCTTGCCCTGCTCGA
>CAZTHY010000043.1:0-8504 GCA_964613205.1 uncultured Oscillospiraceae bacterium | reverse complement strand
CCCAACCCCCAAATCCCTTGAAAGTGAGGGCATTTTATGCGCCACGACTATTATACCTACGACCGCCAGCAGCTTTTGGCCAACCCGAAGATCCCCATGGAGGTGATGGCGGACAAGCCCACCGTGTTCCGCGCCATTGCCCGCGAAATGGCGGACATCATCAAAAGCCACAACGCGGAGGGCCGCACCACCGTGTTTATCTGCCCCGTGGGGCCTGTCGGCCAGTATCCCTACTTTGTGGAGCTGGTAAACAGCGAGCAGATCAGCCTGACCAACTGCTGGTTCATCAACATGGACGAATACCTGGGTGACGACATGGAGTGGATCGACATCGACCACCCCCTCAGCTTCCGCGGTTTCATGGAGCGGACGGTCTACTCGAAGATCGCCCCTGCGCTGAACGTACCGGAGAGCCAGCGGGTGTTCCCCGACCCGAACCATCTGGACTACATCCCCGCCCTTATCGAACGGCTGGGCGGCGTGGACTGCTGCTTCGGCGGCATCGGCATCAACGGCCATCTGGCCTTCAACGAGCCGGAGGACGTATCGGTGGAGGAGTTCAAGACTCGCCTGACCCGTGTGCTGCCCATCAGCCGCGAGACACGCACCGCCAACGCCATCGGCGACTTCGGCGGACGGCTGGAGGATATGCCCACCCACTGCGTCACCATCGGCTTCCACGAGATTTACAACGCCCGCAAGATCCGGCTGGGCATCTTCCGCGACTGGCACCGCGCTGTGGCGCGGCGGGCGGGCTACGGCGAGATGACCGCCCAATTCCCCGTCTCCCTGCTGGCCGACCACCCCGACGTGCTGCTGCGCATGACGGAGTATGTGGCCGCGTTAGACGACTGAGGTGATACCTATTTCTAAGACTTATATCGTCAACGGACGGCTGTACCGCCGCCACCGGTTTGAAAGCGGCGTGCTGTGCATGGAAAACGGCGTTCTCCGCGATGTAGAAGCGGCGGGGACGGACGGCGCGATTTTCGACGCAGGCGGCGGCCTTGTGGTGCCCGGGTTTATCGACACCCACACCCACGGCGCCGTAGGCGTGGACATCAACGAGGCCACGGCGGAGGACCTGGAAACCGTCTCCCGCTTCATGGCCAGCCACGGCACCACCGCATGGCTCTGCTCCGTGCTGACGGACACACAGGCGCAGACGGAGCGGTGCATCGACGCCTTCAACCGCCACCATCAACAGGAGCAGACCGGCGCAGAGCTGGCGGGCATCCATCTGGAAGGCCCCTTCCTCTCCCCCCAGTACAAGGGGGCCATGCCGGAGCATCTGCTGAAAAAGAGCGACATCGAGCTGGTGCGCCACTACCAAAAACTGGCAAACGGCCACATCCGCTACATCACCCTCTCCCCTGAGCTGGAGGGCGTGCAGGACATGATCCCCGCACTGCGGGAGCTGGGCATCGTGGTGGGTATCGGCCACAGCGGTGCCACCTATGAGCAGGCCATGAGCGCCATTAAATTAGGTGCGTCTGTCGGCACCCATGTGGGCAACGCCATGCGCCTGTTCCACCAGCACGAACCGGCCATTTTCGGCGCCGTCATGGAGAGTGACGTGTACTGCGAGGCCATCTGTGACGGGCTGCATCTGGCGCCCGCCGCCGTGCGGATGTACGCCAAGTGCAAGGGACTCCACCGGCTGGTGGCCGTCACCGACTCCATCATGGCCGCCGGTCTCCCCGACGGCGACTACCACCTGGGCGTCAACGACGTGGTGGTGGTGGACGGCGACGCGCGGCTGAAAAGCGACGGCACCCGCGCCGGCTCCACGCTGACGCTGGATCGGGCGCTGCGGAACATGGCCGCGTGGCTGGACGCGCCGCTGGAGGACATTCTCCCTGCGCTGACGGAAAATCCGGCGAAAGAGATGGGTCTGTGGCAGCGGAAAGGCTCGCTGGACAGCGGCAAGGACGGCGACGTGGTGGTGCTGGACAATGACTTGCAGGTGCGCCATGTGTTTGTGCGGGGCAGGCAGGTGAAGTGATGGAACTGCTGTGCTTTCTCGTCAGCTTTCTCTCCAGCATCGTCGGTGCGATATGCGGCATCGGCGGCGGCGTTATCATCAAGCCGGTGCTGGATCTGACCCAAATGGGCTCCGCCGCCACCATCAATTTCCTCTCCGGCTGCACGGTGCTGTCCATGAGCGGCTACTCCGTGGCACGGCTGCTGCGCAGCGGGGAGAAGCGGGTGGACACCCGCACCGGCACACCGCTGGCCATCGGCGCGGCGGCAGGCGGGCTTGTCGGCAAGTCGCTTTTTGAGCTGCTGCGGAGTCAGTTTCCCAACGGTGCCACCGTCAGCGGCGTACAGGCAGCGGTGCTGACCGCCATCACCGTGGGCACGCTGGTCTATACGCTGTGCAAAGGCCGCGTCACCACGCGTCACTGCGGCGGCGAGGTGTTCTGCCTGACGGCGGGGCTGCTGCTGGGCGTCATGTCCAGCTTTTTGGGCATCGGCGGCGGGCCTATCAATCTGGTGGTGCTGGGGTACCTCTTCAGCATGGACACCAAGACGGCGGCAGCCAACAGCCTGTACATCATCGTGTTCAGCCAGTTCGCGTCGCTGCTGGCCACCGTCATCGGCGGCAGTATCCCGCCCTTTGCGCCGCTGGCGCTGGTGCTGATGGTCTGCGGCGGCATCGGCGGCGGCATCGTAGGCCGTCACCTGAACCGCAAGATGGACAACCGCGCCGTGGACAAGCTGTTTGTTGCGTTGATGAGCGTCATCATCGTGATTTGCGTCTACAACGCCTACCGCGGCTTCGCCGCGTAACATCTCCCCCGCGGGGGAGATGTTTTTTTGTTGGGGGGAGGGGTTACGGCTTTTTCGTAGGGGCGGGGTTCTACCCCGCCCATTCGATAGAAGGGCGCACCCCTCGTTGTAGGGGCGGACGACTCTGTCCGCCCGATGCAAGCGCCGAAATAGGAGAATAAGGTGTGTTGGAGAAAGCGCCGCGGTAGAGCGTAGGGCGGGGTGACCTCACCCCGCCGTTTCGCCGCAACGCGGCGAAAAAAAGCCTCCCCTTTTTAAAGGGGAGGTGGCACGGCGAAGCCGTGACGAAAGGGATAACCCCGCCGCAGCGGAATCCCCTCAGTCATTTGCTTTGCAAATGACAGCTCCCCTTGTAAACAAGGGGAGCCAAGGGCGGACAGAGTCGTCCGCCCCTACGAAGAAAATGCGGTCGTTTACCGCAAATTGCCGCATGACGCACCCTCTGCGTCTACCGTGCGGCGGGGTGAGGTCACCCCGCCCTACGTCCCGTTTACCGATACCCTCCCCTACGCACCTCCCCCTGCCCGCTCCACTCTTAACACTCCCTCCCCGCTGCCCTCAAAAAAATAAATGATATGTTCACAAATACCCCCTTTTCCTTTCGGGGGTTTTGTACTATAATATATGCTTGGTGGCGAAGCATTGCTTTCGCCGACTATTTGAGAACAAAGTGAGGAAAGCCTGCATGAAACGAATGATTTGCCTGCTGCTGGCCGTAATGACCGTGTTTACCATGGCCGCCTGTGGTGATAAATCCGCTACCGTCGATGCTGCCGCGCTGGGTGCGGCGCTGGCAGAGCGGGTGGAATTCACCACCGAGATGAAGGAAATGTCCGCCGATGAGCTGGGCTACTTTTTGGAGCTGCCCGCCAAGTGTGACGTGAGCGCATACATGAGCACCGGCGCTACCGCCGAGGAAATCTTCGTGGTGGAGTGCTACAACAAGACCGACGCCGCCGCGCTGAAGGTCTCCATCCAGTCGTATCTGGACAGCCAGAAGCAGGAGATGGAGCGCTATCAGCCGGAGGAAGTGGCGCGGCTGGGCGGCGCTATCTTCGCCACCTACGGCACCTGCGTCATCCTGTGCGTCACCTCTGACACCACCACCGCCAATACCGTCATCAAGGAGTTCACGGCATGAGCCGAAACGAGGAGATCCGCAAGGGCGGCGGCGCTGCGCTGCTGCTGCTCATTGCCGCTGCCGCGCTGGTAGTGGCGCTGCTGGCCATTTTCACCGACCTGTTTGAACCGAAAGACCCCAACGCCCCACCCCTTACCGACATTTCACAGAGCGACAGCGACCCCGCCGTCCCCGACGGCACCCAGTCCCCTACCCCCTACGTCCCGCCGGAGGGCGGCGGAGAGGACGGCGAGGGTGAGGGCGACAAGTCGGAGGATAACGACAAGACTGACACGCCGGACGTGGTTGACGACCGTCCCATCGTCCGTCCCGCCGTCACCCAGCCCATCACCACCACGGAGACGCCGTATCAGAGCAACGGCGTGTACATCGTGGGCGACACCGGCTTTGAGATGTACAGCTATGTGGAGAGTCTGGCCAAGCGGTATCAGGACATCGTGAACAACGTGGCCAAGACGCTGGACGGCGCGGCGGACGTGTACGCCATGGCCATCCCCCTGTCCAGCGGCATCACGCTGCCGGACGCGCTGTTTGGTGACATTCCCGGCAGCGATCAGGCCAAGGCGGAGACGGATATTCTGTCCGGAATGGGGAAGAATGTAAAGACCGTCCCCCTCCACGATGCGCTGTACGCCCGCCGGAACGAGTACATCTTCTTCCGCACCGACCACCACTGGACGGCGCTGGGCGCGTACTACGCCTATGTGGAGTTCTGCGAGGCCAAGGGCATCACGCCCCACCGTCTCAGCGACTATGAGGTCAGCCAGTACGACGGATTTTTAGGCTCCTTCTACAACGACGCCGGCAAGCCCGCCGCCATGGAGTCCAGTCCCGACGTGGTGAACGCCTTCCATCCCGTCAGCGCCGATGCCCACATGGAGTACGGCGACGGCGAGAACAGCACCCTCACCGGCGGCAAGGTCATCTATGACGAGTCCACCGCACCGGCCAGCCTGAAATACGGCGCCTTCATCATGGGCGACAACCCCTACACCGTCATCGAAAACCCCGACATTACCGACGGCTCCGCCTGCATCGTGGTGAAGGAGTCCTTCGGCAACGCCTTCGTCCCCTTCCTGGTGGATCACTATGAGACGGTGTACGTCATCGACTACCGCTACTACGGCGGCAGCGTCTCCGCGCTGGCCAAGGCCAAAAACGTGGACGACGTGCTGTTCGTCAATAACCTGTCGGCCATCCGCGGCAGTTATCAGATGGGCAAGCTGGCCGGCGTACAGTAAACCTACATGAAAACGGGGCAGGAACGCCTGCCCCGTTCACTCTGAATTTTTCACAAAGGAGACCCCGACATGGTCTTTAGCAGCACCACCTTCCTGCTGGCATTTCTGCCGCTGGTGACGATTTTGTACTTCCTCTGCCCCCGAAAGCTGCGCAACGCGCTGCTGCTGGTGTTCAGCCTGCTGTTCTACGGCTGGGGCGAGCCTAAGTATATCCTCATCATGATCTTCTCCACCGTGTTCGACTACTGCAACGGTCTCGGCATCGGCTACTTCCGCCAAAAGGGGAAGGAGTCCGGCGCGAAAGCCGTTCTGATCGTCTCCGTGGTGGGGAATCTGGCCATTTTGGGCTTCTTCAAGTACACCGATTTCGCCATCGCCAACGTCAACGGTCTGCTGGGTGCCGCCATTCCGGCGCTGGGACTGCTGCTGCCCATCGGCATCTCCTTCTACACCTTCCAGACCATGAGCTACACCATCGACGTGTACCGCGGTATCGTGCCGCCCCAGCGGAACATCATCGACTTCTCCGCCTATGTGACGCTGTTTCCCCAGCTTATCGCAGGGCCTATCGTCCAGTACAAGACGGTGGCCTTCGATCTGGAGCGCCGGAAGGAGACGGTACAGCAGGCCAGCGAGGGTATGCAGCGCTTCGTGGTGGGCATGGGCAAAAAAGTGCTGCTGGCCAACCAGATGGGCGCTATATGGGAGAGCATCGCCGCCATGAACGACCCCTCGGTGGCCACGGCATGGCTGGGCGCACTGGCCTACACGTTCCAGATCTACTTCGACTTCTCCGGCTATTCCGACATGGCCATCGGCCTTGGAAAGCTGTTTGGCTTCCACTTTTTGGAAAACTTCGACTATCCCTACGAATCCCGCAGCGTCACCGAATTCTGGCGGCGCTGGCACATCAGCCTGTCCACTTGGTTCAGGGAATACGTCTACATCCCGCTGGGCGGCAACCGGAAGGGCAAGGGGCGGCAGCTTTTGAACATCGCCATCGTGTGGTTCCTCACCGGTCTTTGGCACGGCGCCAGCTGGAACTTCGTGCTGTGGGGCGTGTACTATGCGGCGCTGCTGCTGCTGGAAAAGACGTTCCTCCTGCGCTGGCTGGACAAGCTGCCCCGCTTCGTGGGACATCTCTACACCTGCCTGTGCTTCGTGCTGGGCTGGGTGCTGTTCGCCATCACCGATTTCGGGCAGTTAGGCGCGTATATGACCCACCTGTTCTCCGGCGCGGTGTGGGACGGCACCTCGTCCTACCTGCTGCGGGGCACATGGCTGCTGCTGGTGCTGGCCATCGTGGGCTGCACCAGTCTCCCCAAGCGGCTGTGGGCGCGGTGTGAAAGCCACCTCTCCCCTGCCCTGTCCGACACCGCACGAACGGTGTGGGTGGTGGCGGTGCTGCTGGTGTCCATCGCCTTTTTGGTGGGCGACAGCTACAATCCCTTCCTCTATTTCCGCTTCTAAGGAGGTGCTGACATGAAAAAAAGATCGGGTCTTGCGCCTCTTATCGCCATCGCCGTCATCGTGTTGGGCTTGACGGTGGGCAGCTTCTTCCTCACCCCCGACAGGGAATTCTCGGAAAACGAGAACCGCTATCTCCAGCAGACGCCCAAGCTGAACATCGACACCGTGCTGGCCGGCACCTTCATGGAGCAGACGGAGAAGTACACCGCCGATCAGATCGTGTTCCGCGACGTGTGGACGGCGGCGCGGTCGATCTTGCAGCGGGCGGAGGGCAAGGAGGAGATCAGCGGCGTGTATCTCGGTGAAAACGGCCGCTACTTCACCCGCGTTACCGACGACACCTTCGACTGGGCGACGCTGGAAAAGAACGCTAACTTCATCCGCGACCTGTTCGTCTCTCAGGAGGGCAAGCCCTGCACCGCCCTCATCGTCCCCAGCCCCGGCGGCATCCTTGGTGACGATCTGCCGGAGAACGCCCCCTATTTCGACGAAAACGGTGCCTTTTCCGTGCTGCAAACCGTGCTGGGCGACACGCTGCTGGACAGCCGCGACACGCTGCAATCGGTGGATGACCCCTACTACCACACCGACCACCACTGGACCACCATGGGCGCAAAAGCCGTCTATGAGCAGTGGGCATCGGCCACCGGCCATGAGGTGCGGGACTACCCGCTGACGCTGGCCAGCGACAGCTTCCGCGGCACGCTGTATTCCAAAGTGCTGCTGCCGGACAGCGTGTACGACAGCGTCTACTACGCGCCGCAGGCGGACATCGTGTCCATGGACTGTGACGGCGCTGTCAGCGACAGTCTCTACGACCTGCCGGCGCTGGAGCAGAAGGATAAGTATGAGCTGTTCATGGGCGGCAACTACGGCAAGGCCGTCCTCACCACCGGCACGGAAAATGGCCGCCACCTGCTGCTCATCAAGGACTCCTTCGCCAACTCCTTCGTCCCCTTCCTCACCGGCGACTATGAGACCATCACCATGCTTGACCTGCGCTATACCCGCGAAAGCGTGGCAGAGCTGGCCGCCGCTGCCACCGATGTGCTGGTGCTGACGGAGGTGACGAATCTGGCCGCCTCCGCCGATTACTACAAGCTGGCACTGTAAATCCACGAAAATCCACGGCGCACCCGAGACTTTTCGGCGTGCGCCGCTTTTCTGCCCTTTACAAATGGCGGTTTTTTGATATAATAGAAAGGCTAAGGAAATTTTTCATCTACAAGGAGAGACATATATGGCAGTCATCGAATACGACGAGTATAAGCAGAAGCTGCTGGCGCTGGAGCCGACGCTGGGCGAGCTGGAAAAGGCGCTGGGCATTCCCAAGGCGCGTGAGGAGCTGGCCGAGCTGCAAAAGGAGACGGAGCAGGACGGCTTCTGGAACGATCTGGAGCGCAGTCAGGTGGTGAGCCGTCAGGTCAAGCGGCTGGAGAATAAGATCAAGAAGCACGACCGGCTGGTCAGCGACTGGGAGGACACGCTGACGCTGTGCGAAATGGCGCAGGAGGAGGACGACCCCAGCCAGTTGGAGGACGTGTCCACCGGCTATGAGACGCTGGAAAAGGAGATCAGCGAGCGGCGTCTGGCGGCGCTTTTGAGCGGCGAGTACGACGGCAACAACGCCATCCTCACCTTCCACGCCGGTGCCGGCGGCACCGAGGCGCAGGACTGGACGGAGATGCTGTACCGGATGTACACCCGCTGGGCGGAGCGCCACGGCTACACCTACCAGCTCATGGACTACGAAGCCGGCGACGAAGCGGGCATCAAGTCCGCCACCATCCTCATCGAGGGCGAAAACGCCTACGGCTATCTCAAGAGCGAGAACGGCGTACACCGTCTCGTCCGCGTCA
>CAZTHY010000042.1:0-8553 GCA_964613205.1 uncultured Oscillospiraceae bacterium | reverse complement strand
GAAAAGGGAGGGGCATCGCCCCTCCCTTGGTTGATCTGCCGCTGGGTTAATCCACCACGATGGTGGTGGCGGTGTCGGCACCGCCGATGACCTCGCCGGTGGCGGCGCCGATGGTTCTGCCGGTGGTGATGTCGATGACGTCCCCGCCGTCGGTGGCGACCTCGCCGGTGGCGGCGTTGATGACGTCCTCACCGTCGATGACACCCTCGCTGGCGGTGATTTCACCGTCCTTGATGGAATAACTGTTTTCACCGCCGATGGTGTACTCCAACTGGGAGAGGTACTCCATCATGGCAGTGCAGCCCCTGCGGACGTTGATGCCATAGTACCCATATTCGTGGGTGCTGTCGAGATAGACATCCAGCTCGATGCGGTACCGGTCGTCCCGCTGATCTTCCTCCGCCAGAATGTCGATGGGATCGCCGCTGAGGGCGTCCTCCTCGGCAAGACGGTACAGCTCCTTCGCTTGCACTCTTGTCAAGTCGGCGGTGTAGGTGACGTAGTAGCCGTTGGTGCTGTCCTCGTAGTACACTCTGCCGGCGGCCAGCCTGTCGATCACATCCTCGCCGTCCAGCCCCAGCCGCGCACGGCGGCACTCCGGCAGGTTGGCTAACTGGTTGAGCAGCGCGTGACCCTCGGAGCCCTCCGTCACCCACAGGTTGTATGCCCGCCGCATGACGGAGCCGTCGGCCATGTTGTACCGCAGACTGACGTAGTAGTTGCCCTCGTAGTTCGTTACTTCGGCGACGTCCATCACTTCCGGCGTCCTCACCCAGTTGAAGGAATCGCTGCCCGTGGGGCGGCTGCCCTCGCCGCTCTCCACGGCATAGCGGTGGAGGGCGATGGCCATTTCGACGACGTCTCTGTCCTCACTGGACACGTCCGCCACACGGCTGGAAATGGACACGGAGGTCACCTTGTCGGCGTTGGGCACCCGCTTCTGATAGCCGGTGATGTCCAGCCGGACGCACACCGTCACGGCGCACAGCACCACCACGAAGGCGATCAGCTCTTTCCAGCATTTATCCAGCACGCGGAACCGCTTTTTCAGCAGCATCTGGGTGGCCACGAAGCAGAACACGCCCATGAATACCTGACAGGCCAGCAGCTTCACCATGCTGTCCGACTGTCCCACGCTGTACAGCACCACGCCGTGGAGGAACAGACCCAGCCCCCAGCCGCCGCACAGGCCGATCGTCCACCGCGCCACCGGCCGCAGCCAGCGGAAGGACATGGCATCGCCCGCCGATTCGCTGGGGCGCTTCTGATAGAGATACCAGGCCAGCGCCAGCAGCGCAAGACCGATAATACCGTAGACCACCACGGTGGGCAGCAGCGATTCCGGCAGTTCGGAGAAGTAGACGGAGAACTCGCCGTCCTCGATGCGGTGGCTGTTGACGGAGGTGGCGCTGTCTGCCAGCTTGGCCACCGGCGTCAGCCAGTAGATGGCGCTGGGGACTTTGGCGTTGGTGTAGCCGACGTAAAAGAGGTCGGCCAGCGACGTGGCCACCAGCCACAGCAATATGACCACGCAGTTGCACCCTGCGTAGATGGCGGGTACCGCCAGCAGCCAGCCGGTGGCCACGGCGCACACCGCTGCCAGCGCAAAGAAGAAGATCTCCGCCAGCTCGATGGACACCAGCCACAGCGCCAGCGCATCCCACAGCACGATACCCTGTCCCGCCATAGCCACCACGCACAGCGCCGCGATCAGCACGTTGCCTGCCGTCACTGCGCCGAGAGCGGCGATACAGTGGGTGGAGAACTGGGTGGTGCGGGTGAGGGGCAGGCCGTGCATGGCACCGGTGGAGCGGGTGGCCATCAGATAGGAGAACACCGCCATGGCCATGATGCAGCCCGTCAGCAGTGCGATGACCATGCCCGCCTGCATATTGGCCAGCAGCACGTCCTGCATCTCGCTTTCCGTCCGCAGCATACTGTCCAACCGGCCGCTCTGCATCAGCTGCATCGGCAGGGCGAACAGCAGAATGCCTACATAGAACGCCAGCAGCGGCCAGTAGCGGCGCAGGTCGCTTTTCAGCAGCGCCTTATTACAAAAGGATGTCTTTCGCGGCATAATCCACACCTCCCAGCTCGTAGATGAAAATTTCCTCCAGTGTCAGCGGGATGGACTCCAGCAGCACCGGTTCCGTGATACGCATACGGCGCAGAATTTCCTCGTTGCTGCCCCGCACGATGTAGGTGTACACCCGCCCCACATGGCTGCGGTGGAGGATGTCCATTTCCGCCGGCAGCGTGGGCTCCGTTACGCCCTGATACGCCACTTGCAGCTTCACCGTGTTGTCCTGCAAATCGCTTAAACTCCGCTCCAGCAGTACCTTGCCCTGGTTAAGAATGCCCACATGGTCGCACACGTCCTCCAGCTCGCGGAGGTTGTGGCTGGACACCAGCACCGTGGTGCCCCGCTCCGACACGTCGCCCAGCAGCAGCGACCATACCTGCCGCCGCATGACGGGGTCAAGGCCGTCCACCGGCTCGTCCAGAATGAGGTATTCCGGCATACAGCACACCGTCAGCCAAAAGGCGGCCTGCTTCTGCATACCCTTGGACATACGGCGCAGCATCATCCGCTCGTCCAGCGGGAACACGGTTTTCAGCTTTTCGTACCGCTCCCAGTTGAACTGGGGATAGATACCGGCGTAGAACCTGGCCATCTCCCGAATGGAGGACTGGGGGAAATAGTACCAGTCGTCACCGATGACGGCCATGCGGTGCTTCACGGCGGGGTTTTCGTAGATGATCTCCCCGTCCAGCAGCACGTCGCCGCTGTCCTGCCGGTAGATGCCCGCCAAGTGGCGGATGATGGTGGACTTGCCGGCACCGTTGGGGCCTACCAGTCCGTAGACGGCGCCGGTGGGCACCGTCATGGTCAGACCGTCCAGCGCCCGAAAGCCGTCAAAGGTCTTTACCACGTTTTTCACTTCAAGCATCTCTGTTTCCTCCTTCCCAAAGCGCCGTCAGCGCTTCGCGGGTGTAGCCCAGACTTTTCAGCTCCTCCAGCAGCGGCGCAAGCTGCGCCGTCAGCTCCTGCAAGCGCTGTTCCTGTACTTCCTTAGGGTCGGCGGCAAAGCTGCCGCGGCCTGCCACGGAATAGATGTACCCCTCCGCTTCCAACTCGCTGTACGCCCGCTGGATGGTGTTGGGGTTGATGGCAAGCTGGGTGGCCAGACTTCGCACCGAGGGCAGCTTATCCCCCTTGGCCAGCAGCCCTGTCACCATCATCCGGCGCAGGCTGTCCTTCACCTGCTGGTACAGCGGTCGGGCATCCCGATAATCCAGCACGATCATGTCCCGTATCGCTCCTTCCTCGCACTGTACTAACTGTACTATGCGTATTAGTACAGTTACCATATCACACCCGCCCGCTCCTGTCAAGAGAAAATGTAAAACTTTTTCCCGCGGCGGCCTGCGCCCCTTTTTCTTCCCCGCCCTCTTGCAATTTCGGAAAAATGGGATATGATATAAGAGATAGATTATGCGCTGCTGCGGCGGCGAAGAAAAGAAGGGTTTGTACTATGACAAAAATCGACATCGTGTCCGGCTTTTTAGGCGCAGGCAAGACGACGCTCATCAAAAAGCTGCTGGCGGAGGCCTTTCAGGGCGAAAAGCTGGTGCTCATCGAAAACGAATTCGGCGAGATCAGCATCGACGGCGGCTTCCTGAAGGACAGCGGCGTGGAGATCAGCGAAATGTCCTCCGGCTGCATCTGCTGCTCGCTGGTAGGCGATTTCAGCACCGCGCTGAAAGAGGTGCAGGAGAAGTTCCACCCCGACCGCATTCTCATCGAGCCCTCCGGCGTGGGCAAGCTCAGCGACGTCATCGTGGCGGTGGAGAACACCGTGAAGGACGCGCCGGAGATGCAGCTCAACAGCTTCGTCACCGTGGCCGACGGCACCAAGGTGAAGGTCTACATGAAGAACTTCGGTGAGTTCTACAACAATCAGATCGAGTCCGCCGGTACCATCATCCTCTCCCGCACCCAAAAGCTGAGTCAGGAGAAGTTAGAGGCTGCCGTGGCGCTGCTGCGGGAGAAGAACCCCGATGCCGCCATCCTCACCACCCCCTGGGACGCGCTGGACGGCAAGACCATCCTCTCCGCCGTGGAGAAGGTGTCTCTGGCCGATGAGCTGCTGGCGAAGATGCAGGCGGAGCATGAGGCGGATGAGCATGAGCATGAGCATCATCATCACCATGATGAGGATGACCATGACCATTGCTGCCACCACCATCATGACGATGATGACCATGACGAGCATGACCACTGCTGTCACCATCACCACGATGAGGACGAGCATGAGCATGAGCATGACCATTGCTGCCACCACGACCACGAGGAACACGAGCATCACCACCACCACGATGGCGAGGAGTGCGACGATCCCCACTGCGGCTGCCACCACCATCACCACCACGCCGACGAGGTGTTCGCCAGCTGGGGTGCCGAGACGGTGAAGCCCTTCAGCGAGGCGGATCTGGAGCGCATTCTGACGGCGCTGGACGGCGGCGAGTACGGCGCCATTCTCCGCGCCAAGGGCATCGTCCCTGCCTCCGACGGCGGCCAGTGGCTCCACTTCGACTTCGTGCCGGAGGAGCATCAGGTGCGCCGCGGCGCGGCGGACTACACGGGGCGGCTGTGCGTCATCGGCGCAGAGCTGAAGGAGGACAAGCTCTCCGCCCTGTTCGGACTGTAAGGAGCGGCGGCCATGGATATTCCTGTCTATCTCATTGCCGGATTTTTGGACGCCGGCAAGACCGATTTCATCAACGGCATCCTCCGCGACGGCTTTGCCGCCGAGGACAGAACGCTGCTGCTGTGCTGCGAGGAGGGCGAAAACGGCTACGACCCGAAAGTCCTCTCCAACGTGTTCACCTACACCGTGGAGGACGAGGACGACCTGACCCCCGACTTCCTCAAGAAGCTGGAAAAGCAGTACCGCCCCAAGCAGGTCATCATCGAGCACAACGGTATGTGGAGCATGGAAAAGCTGTACCGCGAGGCGCTGCCCGCCAACTGGATCCTGTACCAGATCATGTGTCTGGTGGACGCCACCACCTTTGAGATGTACGTCAAGAACATGGGACAGCTCATGATGGAGAAGATCACCAACGCCGATATGCTGGTGTTCAACCGCTGTGACGAGACGCTGCGCACCCAGCTCCGCAGCCGCAACCTCCGCATGGTCAACCGCCGGGCGGACATCTTTCTGGAGGATCTGGACGGCACCAGCGAGGAGTACGTCACGCCGGAGATGTCGCCCTTCGACCTGAGCAGCGGCAAGCTGGAGGTGCCGGACGACGATTACGGCGTGTGGTATGTGGATCTCATGGACAACCCCGACCGGTACGAGGGGGTGGAGGTCTCCTTCAAGGCCATTATGTGCCACTCCAAAAAGTTCAAGGGCGTCCACTGCCCCGGGCGTTTCGCCATGGTCTGCTGCGATAAGGACACCCAGTTCCTGGCACTGGTCTGCCGGGGCGAGGGGCTGGAGCAGTACGCTGACCGCCAGTGGGTGAAGCTCCACGCCACGGTGAAGAAAGAGGTCTGCGACGCCTATCAGGGCGAAGGCCCTGTGCTCTACGTCTCCTCCGTGGCCACCACCACCAAACCGGAATCCGAAATGGTGACGTTCTGAGCCGGACACAGCCTACATGACCGGCAAAAAATCACAAAACCCGTCATAAACCGGCACAAAACCGGAATAAACAGTGCAAAACCGGCACGAAACTAACATAAACTAAAGCAAAAAACACCACCCACCGGGTGGTGTTTTTCTGCCGCGGCGCAGGCGCAACCGGCAGCGCAGAAAAAAGAAGACACCCGCCGGGTGTCTTCTTTTCAGGCGTTTTTTACTCGTCCATTTCCACGGTGATGTGGTCAGTGCCGTGCTGCTCAAATTCCCCCAGATACGTCTCCATCCGCTCCATGATCTCGTCGTAATTCTCCGGGGTGATGGGCGGGTCGTCCAGGTCACGCAGTGCCAGCTCCTGCGCCAGAATTTCAAAAAACGTGGCGTCCTCATAGGCCATGATAGCCTCGTGGATCCCGCCGTCGGCAAAGGCGCGGGAGGGGATCAGCTCCCCCTGATAGACCTCAGTCAGCGACGCCATGCCGTGGCTGAGGCAGTGGACGAACACCAGACTTTCCACCTGGTCATATTCCCGGATACGGTCGTCCCCCCGGGTGGAGTTCAGCACCCAGTTGCCGATATAGACCAGATCCAGCAGGCGGCGAAACTGCTTCTCCGTCATCCGCAGCTCCACGACGTCACCTCCCTTTTTATAAAACAGTGGAATGATTATACCACGTCTCCGGTGGGAATGCCACAGAAAAAAAGAAGGAAGTCCCCCAAATTTTCCCGATTTCCGGGGCAGCCGCGCCGACCAGAATTTTTTCACGGTTTTCACGGGTTTTCACGGGTTTTCACGGGTTTTCACAGGGTTTTCCCTCCACTTTCACAGGGGGAAAACTGTGACCCACAGCGGTAAATATCACAGCAGCCGCAGCAGCTCCTCCGCCGTGTCCACCACCTGCGGCGCACCGGCTCCTTCCAGAATTTCCCTGCCCCGGAATCCCCAGCTCACGCCGATCATGTCCAGCCCGGCCTGGAGCCCGGTGGCTACGTCCACCTCGCTGTCTCCGACGTACACCGCACCCGCCGGGGCGGTGTCCAGCGCGGAGAGGGCGCACCGCACCAGATCGGGGGCCGGCTTGGGAGATAGCCCCTCCCGCTGTCCCCAGGCGGGGACGCCGGGGAAAAACAGTGCCGCCAGGCGGCGGGTGGCCTCGTCCGGTTTGTTGGACACCACTGCCGTTTTCACGCCCCGGCGGGACAGCTCCGCCAGCACCTCCGGTATGCCGGGGTAGGGGGCTGTTTTTACGGCACTGTGGGCCTCGTACCACGCTCTGTAGTCCGCAAGAAGCTGCTCAAACCGTTGCGGCGCAACGGTTTCAGGAATCGACCGCTCCAGAAGCTTCCGGGCACCGCCGCCGATGAACTGCCGGATCTCCTCCAGAGTTCTGGTCTCCCAGCCGTTCTCCGTCAGGAGGTGGTTCACGGCGTCCCGCAGGTCCTCCAGCGTGTCCAGCAGCGTGCCGTCCATGTCAAATAGTACCGCTTCGTAGCGCATAGTGTCCTCCGTTTTTCTGATTCTGCCGCGGCGGGCGTTTCCCCGGGCTCGCCGCCTTTCACGGCGGTTTCACAGTGTTTCACCGGCTTTCACAGGTTTTCCCCGGTTTTCACTGGTTTTCCCCGAAGAAAATGGGGCAGCAGCAGGCTGCACAGGATCAGCGCGATGCCTATGCCGCCGGTGGCCGTGATGGTCTCGTGGAGCAGCAGGGCGCCGAACACCGTGGCGAACAGGGGGCTCAGGGCGCAGAACAGTCCCGCCCGCTGGGATGTGGTATGCGCCTGCGCCACCGGCTGCAGCGTATAGCCAAAGCCGGTACACACAAGGCTCAGTGCCAGGATGATGCCCCATTCGCTGCCGGTTTGCGGCAGGCGGGGCGCTTCGAAGATAAAGGACGCGATCAGTGCCAGTGTGCCCAGTATGCCCACCTGCAGGATGCCCAGCACGAAGCCGTCCTCCTGATGGGAGAAGCGATCCATGCCGATGATGGCACAGGCGTACAGCACGGCGGAACACAGGGCGATGATCTCGCCGCCGCCCAGCCGGAACGCACCGCCGCCCCAGGTCAGCAGGGCTACGCCCACCAGAGCCACCGCCGCCGTGACAAGGGTCATGGGGCGGGGCACGGTGCGGTGGAGCAGACTCTCCAGCAGCGGCACGAACAGGATGGCCATGTTCTCCAGCAGGGAGACGGTGCCGGAGTGGACGGTCTGCAGCGCGAACATCTCGCAGGACATGATGCCGAAGAACAGCGTGCCCAGTATGCAGCCGTGGCACAGCGTGCGGCGGGTGAGACCACGGAGACGCTTGCCGAACAGCAGCACCAGCAGGAAGAAGGCCAGCAGAAACCGCACCGCCAGCAGGTTGAAGGGGCTCATGGTGCCCAGCCCCAGTTTATTGAACACAAAGGATGTGCTGCGGGCGATGATGACAGAGGCCAGCAGCAGCTCCGCCCGTTTTTCTGACACGACGTGTCCCCTCCCTTTTTGTCATATCTGGAGTATACGCCTGTTGGCGGCGGAAATAAAGAGGGATTCCCATGAAAAAAGCAAAAGAGCGGCTGGATTTTTCTGTGGGAAATGTGGAACGGCGGCGGGAAAAGATGGGAAAAAGGGGGAAAAGGTGAGAAAAGGCGGGAAAGAGTGGGAAAACAGGGGGAAAAGGCGGGAAAGGCGGAAAGGCGACGCAGCGGCAGACGCCGGCTTTCGCCGGCGTCTGCCGCTGTTGTGGGGGGATTCACACACAGGGAAATGTGTGGGGAGAACTAATAGTACGTCAGGTGTTCCGCGGTGTTGCCGCAGAGGGGGCATCACGCCTTTTTGCCGCCCTTGAAGAACGCGCCGATGACTTCGATGACCACGAAGACGATGAGGTAATACACCACGTTCATCTTGTGGGAGTAGA
>CAZTHY010000041.1:0-8974 GCA_964613205.1 uncultured Oscillospiraceae bacterium | reverse complement strand
CGATGCCGGTGGTGATATTCTTGCTGAAAAACAGCTCCTCGATGGCGATCTCGTCGGGGCGAAGCTGGTCGATGAGGGCGCGGATGTCGTCCTCGATCTGCACCAGCCGCGTGGCCAGCGGCAGACCGGCAGGGGTGGTGACAGCGCCGTATTGCAGCATTTTCATGCTGCCCCGCTCCGACTCGATAAGCCCGAAGCCCACGATGGCCACCCCGGGGTCGATGCCCAAAATACGCATAAACGCTCCTCCACCCAATAGATACCACCATTATAGCAGAACCATTCCCGAAAGGCAACAAAAACCGCCCGACTTCCGTCAGGCGGTTTGCGGCTAAAATCAGGCGCGGGGATGTGCCTTGTTGTACACGTCCTTGAGCTGCTTCTTCACCACATGGGTGTAGATCTGGGTGGAGGAAATGTCGGCGTGACCCAGCATCTCCTGAATGGAGCGCAGATCGGCGCCGTTTTCCAGCAGGTGGACGGCGAAGGAGTGGCGGAGCGTATGGGGCGTGATGTCCTTGTCGATCTCCGCCTTCTCCTGATAGTACTTGATGATCTTCCAAAAGCCCTGCCGGCTCATGCGCTCGCCGCTCATGTTGACGAACAGCGCCCGCTCCTGCTCATCGGCAATGATGCGGGGACGGATGTCCTTCACATAGTCCTCCAGCGCCTTGACGGCGGTGGTGTACAGCGGCACGATGCGCTCTTTTCCGCGGCTGCGGCAGCGGATGAAGCCGCCCGCCAGATTCACGTCGTCCACGTCGAGACCGATAAGCTCACTGACGCGGATGCCGGTGGCGTACAGCAGCTCCAGCATGGCGTGGTCGCGGTAGCCCTTCTCGTCCACGCACTTGGGCTGCTCCAAAAACAGCTCCACTTCCCGATTCGTCAGAATCTCCGGATATTTCCGCTCCACCTTCATGGCGGCCACGCCCTTGGCGGGGTCGGTCTTGATAACGCCGATCTGGACGAGGTAGGCGTAGAAGGACTTGAGAGAGGCGGTGGAACGGGTGACGGTGGCGGGGCTCTTGCCGCTTTGGGTCATGTGGAGCAGGTACTCGTTGATGGTGTCCTTTTTGGCCTTTTTCACATCGGAGATGCCGTTGTCCGCCAGCCAGCTCTTGAACTGGGTCAGGTCGCGTATGTAGGAGCTGAGGGTGTTGGCCGAGGCGTGCTTTTCGTTTGTCAGATAGTCGCGGTACAGCGCGATATAGTCCGCCATGAGCCTCACTCCTCTCTTACAAAATTCAGCGGGATAATACAAGTGTCAGCAGCCGCGGCACCGCCGCACACTCTGCCACGGTACCGGTCAGCAAAAGCAGTATACAGATCAGCAGCCGCCGCCTGTCGCGGCGCTCCACCTGCCGCCCTTCGGCGCGGTGCCACGCGCAGCGGAGACTGTCGGACGCGGCGGCCAGCATACAGGGCAACGCCACGAGACAGCGCAGTCCCAGCGCCGCCAGCGCCAGAAGAACGCCCTCTCCGCCCAGCGAACCGGCAAAGCAGTGGACGGCGAAGGACAGGAAAAACCCCTGTGCCGTACACAGCAGCGGCACCAGCATGACGCCCCAGCCGGTATAGCCCAAAAAGAAGGCCGCCATGGGATAGCGGAAATAGGCCCACGCCACGCTGAGTACATCGGCGGAGCTTTTCTCCGGCAGCGCCGCATAGCCAAGCACATATTCGCCCAGCGACGACAGGTCGTCCGACGTGACGGCGCGCCGCGCCAAAAAACCGGCCAGTATGCCGGCGGCAAAAAAGAGACACAGGATCCACCGCCGTACACCTGACGGCGGGGACAGCCGCGTCCGGTCGCGATGCAGCTTCATGGACTCACCTCACCACAGGGTATGCAGGGCGGCAGCAGCTTAGAAGCATCATCGCGCATTTATAAATATATGGCAAAATCAACAAAACCGCAAGTGTTTTTCCGGAAAATCTGATTTTTTGTCAATTATGTCAAAATGTTATGTAAACAATATTATGTAAACTGCAACAACCACCCTCCCCTGCCCCTTCGTCAAAACGCCCAAACTCCGATATGTGGGAAAATTTTCGACTTTCGGCCACCATATATGGAAAAAGCGAGGGAACGCGCCGAAATTTTCCGGTGCGCTCCCTCGTCAAGTCATTTTTCCGCGAAAAAGGCGATTTCGTTATTTTAACCATGGTTTATTTTATGTCACCGCCCGTTTTCCCCGTTTTCCGCCGACGGCGCGGCGGCGTACAGGCGCTTTGCGGGGTGCGCTTCTGTGCCCCATCACACCGGCCAGCAGCCCGCCGCCCCACACACAGGCGGTCAGAATAAGCCCCTGTCGGCCGAAAGCCACCGGCGCGTCGCCGCCGATGGTGGCCAGCCACATACCGCCGTAGACGCAGCCGGACACCGCCAGCGCACTCAGCAGCTTGCCTTCCCGCCCCATGGCCGCCCTGCCGCCTGCAAAGCAGCTTACCGCCGCGCAGAGACAGGCCAGCCACGCCATGGCGCTCTCCGGCACCACGCCCCGCACCAGCAGCAGTGAACCTGTTGCCAGCAGTATCAGCAGCGTCACCGCCGCCCACAGCACACCCCGCAGCGTGCCCCTTACCGTGATCCCTTTCCAAGCCATAAAAAGACCTCCCCCGTTGCTGTACCACAGCTTATGCGGGAGAGGTCATTTCTTATGCGGGTAACTTACTCAGCGTCGTTGTTCTCGGTCTCGGCGGGCAGTTCCTCGGCGGGAGCTTCCTCCTTGACTTCTTCCTTCTTGGACTTCTTGGGCTGACGCTGCTGGGCGGCAGCCTGCTCATCCAGCGTACCGACCTGGCCGATAGCGGACTTCAGGAACTCCACGCGGACGCGATCCTCACTGGTCTCGATGACCACGGTGCGATCGGTGATGGACACGACACGGCCGTACACGCCGCCGATGGTGGTGAGCCAATCGCCCTTCTTCAGGGAGTTGCGCATCTCGTCAGCCTGCTTTTTCCGCTTGTTCTCAGGGCGGATCATCAGGAAGTAGAAGATGGCGATCATCAAAACGATCATCAGCAGGGTGGAACCCATACCGCCGGAGGCAGTGCTGCCGGCAGCTTCGGCATAAGCGATCTGAATCATGGAAACATACTCCTTTTTTTCAAACTTTTTCTATTATACATAACTTGTCCCACTTTGGCAAGACCTTTTCACACACGCTGTGCCAGTTTTTTACTGTAAACGGCGCGGAAGTCGTCAAACGTGCCGTTGTCGAGGGCTTCGCGGATGCGCTCCGTCAGCTTATTGTAGAAATACAGGTTGTGCATCACCGCCAAACGCATACCCAGCATCTCCTCCGCCGCAAACAGGTGGCGGACGTAGGCGCGGCTGAACTGGCGGCAGACGGGGCAGTCGCACTCCGGATCGATGGGGCCGTCGTCCAGCTTGTATTTGGCGTTCTTGATGTTCAGCGTGCCGCTCCAGGTGAACAGCTTGCCGTGGCGGGCGTTGCGGGCGGGCATGACGCAGTCGAAGAAGTCCACGCCCCGCGCCACCCCCTCGATGATGTTGCTGGGGGTGCCGACACCCATGAGATAGCGGGGCTTGTCCGGCGGCATATAGGGCTCCACCGCGTCGATGATGTCGTACATCACCTCCGTCGGCTCCCCTACCGCCAGACCGCCGATGGCGTAGCCGTCGCAGCCGATCTTGGCGATCTCCTTCATGTGCCACACGCGGAGATCGGGGAACGTGGCGCCCTGGTTGATGCCGAACAGCATCTGCTGGGGGTTCACCGTGTCGGGCAGGCTGTTGAGCCGGTCATGCTCCTTCTTGCACCGTTCCAGCCAGCGGAGGGTGCGTTCACAGCTCCCCTTGGCGTATTCGTAGGTGGCGGGGTTCTCCACGCACTCGTCAAAGGCCATGGCGATGTCGCTGCCCAGATTGGACTGGATGCGCATACTCTCCTCCGGCCCCATGAAGATACGGTGGCCGTCCAGATGGCTGGCGAAGGTGACACCCTCCTCCTTGATCTTCCGCAGCGTGGCCAGCGAAAACACCTGAAAGCCGCCGGAGTCGGTGAGGATGGGGCCGTCCCAGTTCATGAACTTGTGGAGGCCGCCCAGCGCCCGCACCACATCGTCGCCGGGACGGAGGTGGAGGTGGTAGGTGTTGGACAGCTCGATCTGCGTCCCCAGCTCGTTTTTCAGATCCAGTGCGCTGACGCCGCCCTTGATGGCGGCCTGCGTGCCCACGTTCATGAACACCGGCGTCTGTACCTCTCCGCCGTGGGCGCAGGTGAACACGCCCCGACGGGCACGTCCCTGCATTTTGATGACTTTGAACATACGTTACGCTTCCTCCATGTCGTCCAGCGCCTTCTCCGCCATGCGGTGGGAACCCAGCAGCCACACGATGTCGCCGCCCTGAATGACGAAGTTCACGTCGGGGCCGATGATGGGCAGCAGGTTCCGCTGGAGACCCAGGATCATGCAGTCATAGTTCTCCCGCAAGCCGCTGTCGCGGATGGTCTTACCCGCCAGCTGGCCGGTCTTGGACACGTCCAGCATATAGGTGTAGATGGCCTTTTCGCCGTTGATGTAGTCGTGGAGCGTGGGGTACTCCCCTGCTGCCTCCGCACCGACGGAGATACGCAGGGACGTGAGGTTATCCTTCTCGCCCAGCACCGTCAGCACGTCTCCGGCTGCCAGCACCGTGTCACCGGCGGGGATGTCCAGCTCCTTCTTGCCACGGACGATCTTGATGATGTTGGTGCCATAGCGGCGACCCCAGCCGAGACCTCGCAGGTCTTTGCCTGCTTCCTCCGCAGGACACTCCAGCTCGGTGACGTACAGCTTCTGATCCAGCCAGTCGGTGCTGTCACTGTCGCTGTACTGCTGCAAGAGCCGCTCGTTGAAGTTGGTGAGGAACCGCGTCTCCACCGACAGGTATGCCGATGCGAACCAGCCGAACCGGCCGGCCACCAGCACCGCCAGCGCCAGCAGCGGCAGCACCCACAAGCTGTGGATGCCCAGCACGGCACGAAGGGGCAGGAACATGATAAGCACGATGATGAGTACGCGGATGACGCTGAGGGCGATAAGGGGCAGACGGAAGCTGCGCTTCTTCGCCCACAGCACCGTGTATTGCGGGGAATGGGCGTCCAGCATGGGACGGATGAACATGGCGATGCACAGGTAGACGACGCACAGCGTCAGCACCTTGCCCACCCAGGAGTTGGGGAAAGCGTCCTCCAGCAGCGGCAGGAGCAGCATTTGACCCAAAATGGCGAAGCCCAGCATCAGCACGCCGTAGAACGCCGTGCGCTTGATGTACCGCCGCAGGAACAGACCCCAGTCGCTGTCCTGCTCGCGGGTGGTCTGCTCCGCATCGGTGTAGCTGTCCAGCTTCTGCACCAGCTTGGCAGGCAGCAGCTTTTCGATGAAGGCGCAGATACTGTCGGCGCTCTTGATGAAAAACGGCGTGGTCAGCGTGGTGATGACGGAGACGGAGATGATGATGGGATAGATATAGTCGGCGATGACGCCCAGCGAAAGTCCCAGCGAGGCGATGATGAAGGCGAACTCACCGATCTGCGCCAGCGAGCAGCCGCAGTGGATGGCCTGCCGCAGCGTATGGCCGGACAGCAGCACGCCCAGCGACGAGAACAGCAGCTTGCCCACCAGCGTCACCAACGTCAGCACCAGAATGGGCACGATGTATTCCACCACTGCGCCGGGATCCAGCATCATACCGACGGAGATGAAGAACACCGCACCGAACAGGTCTTTCACGCCGCTGGTGAGATGCTCCACCCGCTCTGCGTGGACGGTA
Source organism: uncultured Oscillospiraceae bacterium (assembly GCA_964613205.1). Taxonomy (GTDB): domain Bacteria; phylum Bacillota; class Clostridia; order Oscillospirales; family Oscillospiraceae; genus Vescimonas. The sequence continues at coordinate 3,186 of CAZTHY010000041.1, read as the reverse complement.
CCCGCCAGCAGCGAACCGGCCAAAAACGCGCCCAGCGCCGAGGAGAAGCCCAGCGCGTCCGCCAGCAGCACCATGCCGAAGCAGATGCCCAGCGAGACGATGAGCAGCGTCTCGTCGCTCATCAGCGGCGACGCCTTGTTCAGCAGCGTAGGCAGCAGGAAGATGCCCAGCACCAGCCACAAAATGAGATACAGCACCAGCAGACCCAATTGCAGCGCCAGTGCGCCGCCGGAGATGGATTTACTGACGGAGATGGTGGACAGGATGATCATCATAAAGATGCCGGCGATGTCCTCCATTACCAGCGTGCCGAACACCAGTTGGGCGAAGTCCTTCTTCCGCACGTTCAGTTCGTCAAAGGCTTTGATGATGATGGTGGTGGAGGACATGGACAGCATACCGCCTAAGAAAATGCTGTCCATAGCGCCCCAGCCCAGAAGCTGGCCTACCACGAAGCCGAAGGCCAGCATACCGCCGACCTCCACCAGCGCAGTGATGATGGCGGTGCCGCCGACGCTGGCCAGCTTGTGGAGGTTGAACTCCAGGCCGAGGCAGAACATCAGCGTGATGATACCGATCTCGCTCCAGGTGGAGATGGCCTCCGTGTCGCCCAGCGAGAAGAAAAACGGCATATAGGGGCCGATAAGGAAACCGGCCAGTATGTACCCCAGCACGAGGGGCAGATTGAGTTTCTTGAAAATAACGGTGATGACGCCGCCCGTCAGCAGTATGACGGCCAGATCAGCCACCAGTTCCGGCAAATGCATAAGTGTCCTCCCTTAGTTTAGAATGCCCTGTCCTCGACAGGGGGTGTGGAATATCAGTATAACGCCGCTTCCTCTCACGCCGGATGCACCATCGCTCTGATGGCCTGCTCCACGACCTTGTTCAGCGTGACACCCTCGGCCTGTGCCAGTACCGAGGCTTCGCGGTGCAGTTCGGGAGAGATGCGGACATTGAAAAGTCCGTTATACTCCTTCTCTGGCTTCTTGCCGATCTCCGCGCAGAATGCAAGGTACTCGTCTACCGCCTTGTGAAATTCATTCTCCAGTTCCTTTGCACTATCGGACTGGAAATCAACCAAGTCGCTGATGCCAAGGATTGTGCCGTAGAAAATGCGGTCTTCAGCGGAATACTCAGGTCTTGCCGAATATCCCTTGTATCTCAGCAAATCACTGTTCTTCATATATGACCATGCTCCTTTAGAAATTTTACTACCGAGTCAACTGCTGCTTTTGCCATTTCATCGCCGGGATGCGGTTTGTGCAGCAAAAGGATCGCCTGTGTTTCGGGATGGTAGAACTTTACCCTCGACCCCGATGTGGCTCCCTTGTTGGATTCAAGATAGCCAAAATAGGCCATTACCTTTCGCAGATCAGCAAAACGAAAGTCGGCGGGTGTAGGCTTCATGCGTAGTTTATCCAGCAATGCGTCTATTCTTGCCATCTTTTTACCTCTCGATGTAACTAATTTCCAGTTACATGTCTATTATACCATATCGGCCGCAGAAGTCAAGTGCGTCTTCCCCACATCCCCAATAAACATCGCATCGCCGAACGAGAAAAAGCGGTAGCGCTCTTTTACGGCTTCTTCGTAGGCGTGCAGGATGTGTTCGCGGCCGGCCAGGGCGGAGACCAGCATGATGAGGGTGGACTCCGGCAGGTGGAAGTTGGTGATGAGGCCGTCCACCACCTTGAAGCGGTAGCCGGGGTAGATGAAGATGTCCGTCCAGCCGGCGCTTTCGCGAACGGTGCCGTCCTCCGCCGCCTGCGACTCCAGCGTGCGGCAGCTTGTGGTGCCGACGCAGATGACGCGGCCGCCGTTTTGGCGTGTCTCGTTGATGAGGGCGGCTGTCTCGGCGGGGATGACGCAGTACTCGCTGTGCATGGCGTGGTCGGTGATCTCCTCCTCCTTCACAGGGCGGAAAGTGCCAAGCCCCACATGGAGTGTAACGTATCCTACCTTTACACCCATTTCCTGCACCTTTTCCAGCAGCTCCGGCGTGAAATGGAGCCCCGCCGTAGGCGCCGCCGCCGAACCGTTGACCTTGGAGTACACCGTCTGATAGCGCTCGTTGTCCTGCAATTCCGCCTTGATGTAGGGCGGCAGGGGCATTTTGCCCAGCCGTTCCAGCACCTCCAAAAAGATGCCCTCGTAGTGGAACCGCCCCAGCCGGTTGCCGTCGGGCAGCTCGTCCACGATCTCCGCCGTCAGCTCACCGTCGCCGAAGGACACCTGTGCGCCGCGGCGCAGCTTCTTCCCCGGGCGGACGAGGCACTCCCACACGTTGTTGCCCCGATCGATGAGCAGCAGAATTTCACAGGCACCGCCGCCGGGGAGCCGGTGTCCCAGCAGCCGCGCCGGCAGGACGCGGGAGTTGTTCAGAATCAGGCAGTCCCCTGCCCGCAGGAATGAGGGCAGGTCGTAAAAATGATGGTGCGCCAGCGCACCGGTGTGCTTATCCAGCACCAGCAGCCGCGAACCGTCCCGCCGCTCCAGCGGCGTCTGGGCGATAAGCTCCTGCGGCAGGTCAAAGTAAAAGTCGTGTGTTTTCATGGTGGTCACCCGTTTCGGTAAAATTACATCTTATCCATTATAATATGATTCCCGCCGTTATGCAACGCTTTTTCCCGGGAAAAGAGGAAGCGGCCGCCGTAAGGCGGTCGCTTTCCTCAATCAGCCACGATAATAGTGACCCTCTGTACAGATCGGTTTGTGGGTGTTTGCGGTTTCTTACACCAACACGGCGCGGTGGAACACCTTCTTGCCCTTCTTGATGATGACACCGTCGCCGGTGAACTGCTCACAGCCGAAGGTGGTCTCGATGGCGGCGATCTTCTCGTCGTTCACCGTCACACCGCCCTGCTGCACCAGTCGGCGGGCTTCACCCTTGGAGGCGGCCAGACCGCACTTCACCAGCAGGCTCAGCACATCGATGCTGCCGCCGCCGAAATCGTCGTTGGTCAGCTCGGTGGTGGGCATGTGCTCGGCATCGCCGCTGCCGGAGAACAGGGCGCGGGAGGCGGCTTTGGCCTTCTCGGCCTCCTCCTCGCTGTGTACCAGCTTCGTCAGCTCGTAGGCCAGAATTTCCTTGGCGTCGTTGAGCTGGGAGCCTTCCCAGGTGGACATCTTGTCGATCTCCTCCAGCGGCAGGAAGGTCAGCATACGGATGCACTTGAGCACGTC
>CAZTHY010000040.1:0-9151 GCA_964613205.1 uncultured Oscillospiraceae bacterium | reverse complement strand
GGCCGTAGAAGATGATGATGAGCTGGAGCATCAGGGGTGTGCCGCGGATGATCCACACGATGATATTAAAAAGCCAGCTTACCGGCTTGAACCGGCTGCGGAGGGCAAAGGCGATCAAAAGCCCCAGCGGCAGGGAGAACAGCAGCGTCAGAAAAAAGATCTTCAGCAGCTCGCCCATACCGGCAAACAGTGCCAGAGTGACAGACCAAAACATAAGTGAACTCCTTCGTGGTGGTAATAGTAAGAAAAAGGGAGGATTCTAAAGCCGCCCCAAGGCAGAGGACGGTGTGCGCCCTCTGCCTCAGGTCAATTATTGTATCACACTTTTGCCGCTGTGGCAACCGTTACTTGGTGATGACCACCTGTGCGTTCTCGCAGTAGGCGTTGGTGCACTCCATGGCGGCCTTCACGCCGTCGGTGAGGGTCATGCCGTTCCACACCACGTCGATGTTCTTGCTGTCCAGCTCGTTGACCTTCATGTCCCAGTCGATGACGATGAACTCCACGTCCACGCCCAGCTTCTCGGCTACCAGCTTGGCCATGTCGGCGTCGAAGCCGATCCACTCGTTGTTCTCATCCTTGTAGTCCATGGGCTCGAACTCGGTGATACCGACCACCAGCTTGCCCTTTTCCTGGATGTAAGCCACGTCGCTGTCGCTCTCGCTGGCGGTGAACTCACAGGCTTCCTGCTCCAGCAGCGCTTCCTGCACGCCGTAGGTGGTGGCGGTGGTCAGCAGAGTGCCATCGGCATAGGCCTCGGCCAGCACGCTGTTGATGAAGGAGGCCAGGTCACTGCCCTTGCGGCAGCCGGCGCCGTACAGCTCGGAGGTCAGCTTCTGATCGGTGACCTTCAGGGTGGGGTAGCTGGTGCCTTCGCCCACCATGGCACCGGCCATCAGCAGGTCGATGATGGCGGCATCGGAGGTACCGGCGTCCACTTCCATCAGCGCGTCGGCCTGAGTGGAGACGGAGTTGACGGTCCAGCCATTGGCCAGCGCCACTTCCTCACCGGCGGAACCGGCTTCCACGGCGTAGGTGACGGTGGCGGTGTCGTCACCGGCGGGATCCTGTGCATCGTCAGCAGCGGGGGTGTTGTTGTTGCCGCAGGCAACCAGGCTCAGCGCCATGACCAGCGCCAGCAGCATAGCAGTAAATTTCTTCATGATGTAAATCCTCCATTTTTGTTTGTAGGCGGTGGTTGACCGCCGTTGTTTTACTGTGCTAACATACTAACACTTTAATTCGGTAATGTAAAGAAGTAAAACGGCCAACGTTTCACAAAATTTTCGCCATTCTTTTGTGCAACATGACGAGAGGCACGGAAAATCACCGGCAAAATGCGGAAATCGCATTGAAGAATGGCCGCAAGTGCGTTATAATATATAGGTTAAAATGACTGGAAAGGGGAGACGTGTATGACCCTGCGGGAATACGTGGACTCGATTCGAAATAAAAAAGTGACGGTCATCGGTATCGGCGTCAGCAATACGCCCCTCATCGACCTGCTGCTGGCGGAGAAGATAGATGTCACCGCCTGCGACAAGCGGACGCGGGAGGAAATGGGCGAACAGGCGCTGTCGCTGGAGCAGCGGGGCTGTAAGCTGCATCTGGGCGCGGACTATTTGGAGGGCTTGGACGCGGACATCATCTTCCGCACGCCTGGTCTCCGCCCCGACGCGGCGCAGATCGCCAAGGCCGTTGCGGCAGGTGCGGAGCTGACCAGCGAGATGGAGGTCTTTTTCCGCGTCTGCCCCTGTCCCATCATCGCCGTCACCGGCTCTGACGGCAAGACCACCACCACGACTATCATTGCCGAACTGCTTCGCGCCGCCGGCAAGCGGGTGTGGCTGGGCGGCAACATCGGCCACCCGCTGCTGTGTCAGGCGGACGAGATGGCACCGGAGGACTATGCGGTGCTGGAGCTGTCCAGTTTCCAGCTCATGACCATGGACGTCAGCCCCCATATCGCCGTGGTGACGAATCTGGCACCCAACCATTTGGATATGCACAAGGGTATGGCGGAGTATGTGGCCGCCAAGGAGAATATCTTCCGCTACCAGTCGGCAGGCGACATTGCCGTGTTCAACGCGGACAACGACATTACGGCGGAGCAGAGCCGCCGCGCCGTCGGCCGCTGCCGCACCTTCAGCCGCCAGAGCGAGGCGGAGGACGGCGTATTCCTGCGGGGCAGCGCCATCGTCAGCCGCCGTGGGGACGAGGAGCGGCAGATCATGACCACCGAGGACATTAAGATCCCCGGGGTACACAATATAGAAAACTACATGGCGGCCATCGCCGCCGTGGACGGACTGGTGCCGGACGAGACCATCCGCCGCTTCGCCCGCACCTTCGGCGGCGTGGAACACCGTATCGAACTGGTGCGGACGTACCGCGGTGTGCGGTACTACAACGACTCCATCGCGTCCAGCCCCTCCCGCACCATCGCCGGACTGCGCTCCTTTAATGAGAAGGTGATCCTCATCGCCGGCGGCTACGACAAGCACATCCCCTTCGATGTGCTGGGGCCGGAGATCGTGGCACACGTCAAGCTGCTGGTGCTGTGCGGCGCTACGGCGGGAAAGATACGCGCTGCCGTGGAGAACGCGCCGGAGTATCGGGCGGGACAGCCGGAGATCGTGGAGATCGCCCCCTTTACCGCCGCTGTGGAGCTGGCGCGTGATCGGGCACAGGCGGGAGACGTGGTGACGCTGTCACCGGCCTGCGCCGCCTTCGATCAGTTCAAGAACTTCGCCCAGCGGGGCAAGTTCTTCAAGGAGATCGTCAACGGCTGGACGGAATAAGAACAGAAAAGGGGAGAGGACATGGACTACCGTGAAGAAATGAAGGAGCTGCGGGATACGCTGAACGGCTACGGCTATCAGTACTATGTGCTGGACGCGCCCACCGTCTCCGATTATGAATATGACCACCTGCTGCGGCGGTTGGAGGACCTGGAAGCCCTCCACCCCGAGGAGATCACGGCGGACTCGCCCACCCAGCGGGTAGGCGGGCAACCGCTCAGCGAATTTCAGCAGGTGCGCCATGCTGTGCCGCTGGAGAGCTTGCAGGACGTGTTCAACGACGACGAGGTGTGCCGCTTTTTGGAAAAGCTGCCGCTGGAGAACGCCGTTTACAGCGTGGAGCCGAAGGTGGACGGCCTTTCCGTGGCGCTGGAATACGTGGACGGCGTGTTCGTCCGCGGTGCTACCCGAGGTGACGGTCAGGTGGGCGAGGACGTGACGGAGAACCTCCGCACCATCCGCTCCATCCCCATGACGCTGCCGGAAAAGCTGCCCCGTCTCATCGTGCGGGGCGAGGTGTATATGTCCCGCGCCGTTTTTGAGGAGATCAACGCCCAGCGGGAGCTGGAGGGCAAGCCCCTCATGGCCAACCCCCGCAACGCCGCCGCCGGTTCCCTGCGGCAGCTCGACCCGAAGATCGCCGCCCAGCGGCGGCTGGATATTGCCATTTTCAACCTGCAACTGGCGGAGGGGCGGCAGTTCGCCACCCACACGGAGACGCTGGACTATCTGGCCACCCAGCATTTCAAGGTCATCCCCCACAAACCGCTGGAAAAGGCCGGTGACATCGTGGCGGAAATCGCCGCTTTAGGCGATGGCCGCGACGGTTTTCCCTTCGATATTGATGGCGCAGTTGTAAAGTTAGATAGCTTGACAGGCCGCGAATCCATTGGCAGCACCGCCAAATTCCCCAAGTGGGCGATCGCCTACAAGTATCCCCCTGAGATAAAGCCCACCGTGGTGAAGAACATCGTCCTGCAAGTGGGACGCACCGGCGTGCTGACACCGAAAGCGGAGCTGGAACCGGTGCGGCTGGCGGGCACGACGGTGACGTTTGCCACCCTCCACAATCAGGATCAGATCACCCAAAAGGACATCCGCATCGGTGACACGGTGCTGGTACGCAAGGCGGGGGAGATCATCCCCGAGGTGGTGGAGGTGGTGCTGGAAAAGCGCCCCGAGGGGACAACGCCCTACCTGCTGCCGGAGGTGTGCCCCGTCTGCGGCGCACCGGTGGTGCGGGATGAGGACGGCGCGGCGCTGCGCTGCACCGGTGCCGAATGTCCCGCCCAGCTATTGCGGAATCTGACCCATTTTGCCAGCCGTGGCGCGATGGATATTGACGGTCTCGGCCCCGCCGTCATGCAGCAGCTCATCGACAGCGGCCTCGTCCACAACGCCGCCGACCTGTACACCCTCAAGGCGGAGGAATTGGAGCCGCTGGAGCGCATGGGGCGCAAATCCGCCCAAAACGCGGTGGACGCCATCACCAAAAGCAAGGACAACGACCTGTGGCGGCTGCTGTGCGCCCTCGGCATCCGTCAGGTGGGGGAGAAGGCCGCCAAGCTGCTGGCGCAGCACTTCGGCACCATGGATGCGCTGCGGTGCGCCACGGAGGAGGAGCTGACGGCGCTGGATGACGTGGGCGGCATCACCGCCGGATACATCGTCCAGTGGATGAACAGCCCCCAGTCCGTCGATCTGCTGTCCCGTCTGGCGGCGGCAGGGGTCAACATGACCTGTAAAGAAGAAGTACTTGACACCCGTTTTGCTGGTATGACGTTCGTCCTCACCGGTGCGCTGGAGAAGTTCACACGGGACGCTGCCGGTGAGATGATCGAAAAGCGTGGCGGCAAGGCCGCCTCCTCCGTGTCGAAAAAGACCACCTATGTGGTGGCGGGGGAGAATGCCGGCAGCAAGCTGCAAAAGGCCAACGAGCTGGGCATTCCGGTGCTGACCGAGGACGAATTCCTGGCGCTTTTACAGTAAAAGGAGAGTAAGACATGGCACAAAATACCGATAGAAATCTGCTGCACCAGACCATTTACAGCGTCTTTGTCCGCAACCACACGCAGGAGGGCACCTTTCGGGCGCTGGAGGGCGACCTGTCCCGCATCCGCTCGCTGGGCACCGATATCGTGTGGCTGATGCCCATCCATCCCATCGGCGAGGTGGGGCGGAAAGGCACGCTGGGCAGTCCTTACGCCATCCGCGATTACCGCACCATCAACCCCGAATACGGCACCATGGAGGATTTTACCCATCTGGTGGACGCTATCCATCAGCAGGGGATGAGGTGCATCATCGACGTGGTGTACAACCACACCTCGCCTGATTCCGTGCTGGCGCAGGAGCATCCGGAGTTCTTCCTGCGGGACAGTCAGGGACAGCCCACCCGCAAGGTGGCGGACTGGTGGGACATTGTGGACTTGGATTATACCAACCGCGACCTGTGGCGCTATCAGATCGACACGCTGAAGCAGTGGGCGGCCATCGTGGACGGCTTCCGCTGTGACGTGGCCAGCAGCGTGCCGGTGGCCTTTTGGGTGCAGGCACGGCAGGAGGTGGCGGCTGTCCGTCCCGACTGTCTGTGGCTGGCGGAGAGCGTCCACGGCGCCTACGTCCGCGAAATGCGCCGCATGGGAGCGGGCTGCGCCACCGATACCGACCTCCACGAGGCTTTCGACCTGACCTACGAGTACGACCTGTGGCCGTACTTTGAAAGTGCGCTGGCGGGGGAGACGATGCTGGCGCGGTATATCGACCTTCTGAACTATCAGGAGCTGACGTACCCCACCGGCAGCATCAAGGCACGGTTTTTGGAAAACCACGATACGCCCCGCGTGGCCGCCTCTCTCCACAGCGAAGCGCAGCTTCAGAACTGGCTGGCGTTCCTCTATTTCCGCCGCGGCACCACCATGCTCTACGGCGGCACGGAGCGGGGCTGCCGCCATCAGGTGGGGCTTTTCGACAAGGACGACAACTTCGCCCAGTCCACATGGCAGATGGACGGTTTCGTCGCCCGCTGCAAGGCCATGAAGGAGACGCTGCCTTTGGGCGGCGCAGTGTGGTATGAAGCGTCGGGCAGCACCGCCATCGGCCATTATGAGGGCGCGGAGGGCAAGGTGCTGGGCGTTTTTGACCTTTCCGGCGACGGCTGTGACGTGGCCGTTGACCTGCCCGATGGGACGTATGCCAACCGGCTGGGCGGCACGGTGACGGTAGATGGCGGACGGCTGCGCCTTGCCGGTGAACCGGTAGTGATCTGAGCGATAGAGAAAATTTGACTTTTTAGCCAAAAGCAGGGACGGTTTTGTGTCACTTATCACAGAATTGTCCCTGCTTTCTTGACCATTTTTGGGCGTAGTGCTATACTTTATCTGTTAGATTTTGCCCGCCTTTTGAGGATAGGCGGAACAAGTAAGGAGGAAAAGGAATGAGCAAGATCATGAAAATTTGCGACGGCAACGAGGCGGCGGCGTATGTAGCGTATGCCTTCTCCGAGGTGGCGGGCATTTACCCCATCACCCCGTCCAGCCCCATGGCGGAGAAAACCGACGAGTGGGCGGCCAACGGCAAAAAGAACATCTTCGGCCAGACCGTCCGTCTGGTGGAGATGCAGTCCGAGGCCGGTGCCTGCGGCGCCTGCCACGGTGCGCTGGAGGCCGGTGCGCTGGCCACCAGCTTCACCGCCTCGCAGGGCTTGATGCTGATGATCCCCACCATGCACCGTATCTCCGGTGAGCGGCTCCCCGGTGTGCTCCACGTGGCATCCCGTACCGTGGGCACCCATGCGTTCTCCATCTTCGGCGACCACTCCGACGTGATGAACTGCCGTCAGACCGGTTTTGCCATGCTGTCCAGCGGCAGCGTGCAGGAGATCATGGATCTGGCGGGTATCGCCCATCTCAGCGCCATCAAGGCGCGCATCCCCTTCCTGCATTTCTTCGACGGTTTCCGCACCAGCCATGAGATTCAGAAGGTGGAGGCCATCGACTACGCCGACTTCGACCGGCTTCTCGACCGCAACGCACTGGCGGCCTTCCGCGCCAACGCGCTGAATCCCGAGGATCCCCGTATGCGCTCACTGGTGGACAACCCCGATATCTACTTCCAGCTCCGTGAATCCAACAACACCGCCTACGCCGAACTCCCCGACATTGTGGAGGACTACATGGCGGAGATCACCAAGATCACCGGCCGCGAGTACCACCTGTTCAACTACTACGGCGCACCCGACGCCGACCGCGTCATCGTGGCCATGGGTTCCGTGGGCGGCTGCGCTCAGGAGGTGGTGGACTATCTGAACAAGCAGGGCGAGAAGGTGGGCTTCCTGCAGGTACACCTGTTCCGCCCCTTCTCCCGCAAGCATCTGATGGCCGCCATGCCCAAGACGGTGAAGAAGGTGGCCGTTCTCGACCGCGTGAAGGAGATCGGCTCCATCGGCGAGCCGCTGTATGAGGACATCTGCGCCGCCTACATCAACGAGAAGGAGCGCCCCGAAATTTACGCCGGACGCTACGGCCTTTCCAGCAAGGACACCACCCCCGCCCAGATCAAGGCGGTGTTTGATAACCTGCTGCTCTCTGAGCCCAAGAACCACTTCACCATCGGCATCGTGGACGATGTGACCCACCTGTCCCTGCCGGTAGGCGCACCGCTGCTCACCGAGCCGGAGGGCACCATCTCCTGCAAGTTCTGGGGTCTCGGCTCCGACGGTACCGTGGGTGCCAACAAGAACTCCATCAAGATCATCGGTGACACCACCGATATGTACTGTCAGGCGTACTTTGAGTACGACACCAAGAAGTCCTTCGGCATTACCAAGAGCCACCTGCGCTTCGGCAAGAAGCCCATCAGCTCCACCTACTACGTCAGCAATGCCGACTTCATCGCCTGCCATAATCAGACGTACCTCACCAAGTACGATATCATCTCCGAGCTGAAGCCCCACGGCAGCTTCCTGCTGAACTGCGAGTGGGCGGAGAACGAGCTGGAGCAGCACGTCCCGGGTGAAATTCTCAAGTACATCGCCGACAACGACATCAAGTTCTACATCATCGACGCCAACAGGGAATCTCAGGCGCTGGGGCTGGGCAACCGCTCCAATATGGTGTTGCAGGCCGCCTTCTTCAAGCTGGCCAACGTCATTCCCGTGGAGGACGCAGTGGCGCACATGAAGGCCGCCGTGAAGAAAACCTACGGTCTCAAGGGCGAGAAGATCGTCAACATGAACCTGCAGGCCGTGGATGCCGGTATCAACGCGCTGGTGGAGGTTAAGGTGAAGCCGGAGTGGACGAACCTCACCGGAAAGGCTTTGAAGCCCGCCGACGAGAACCTGCCCTACGTCATCAAGAACATCCTTGTGCCCATCAACGCCCAGAAGGGCGACGATCTGCCTGTCTCCGCCTTCAAGGGCATGGAGGACGGCACCATGCCGCTGGGCACCTCCCGCTACGAAAAGCGCGGTATCGCCACCCATCTGCCGGTGTGGGATGCCGGTGAGTGCTTGCAGTGCAATATGTGCTCCTTCGTGTGTCCCCACGCCGTTATCCGTCCCTTCCTGCTGGACGAGGGCGAGGTGAAGGCCGCTCCCGTGGACATGACGCTGGTGGACGCCAAGGGCGCCGGACTGGCCGGCTTCAAGTACACCATGGGCGTGTCCACGCTGGACTGCACCAGCTGCGGCAGCTGCGTGGCCTCCTGCCCCAAGAGCGGCAAGGCGCTGAAAATGGTGCCCGCCCACGAGGTCTCCCTCGATCAGACCGGCTGGAACTACCTCACCGCCGTGAAGGAAAAGACGTCCCGCATCGACAAGTTCACCCTCAAAGGCAGCCAGTTCAAGCAGCCGCTGGTGGAGTTCAACGGCGCCTGCGCCGGCTGCGGCGAAACGCCCTATATCAAGCTCCTGACCCAGCTTTTCGGCGACAAGATGTTCCTGGCCAACGCCACCGGCTGTACCCAGGCCTGGGGCGCGGCTATGCCCTGCGTACCCTACTGCAAGAACGCCGACGGCAAGGGCGTGGCGTGGTCCAACTCCCTCTTCGAGAACAACGCCGAGTTCTCCTACGGTATGTGTCTGGCCGTGAAGCAGCTTCGTGAGGCCGTCACCGGCTACGTCAAGGAGCTGGATGGGCTGACGAAGGACGAGACTGTCAGATCCGCCATCGCCAAGTGGCTGGAGACCTACGACGATCTGGACGCTTCCACTCCCGCTACGGCGGAGCTGGTGGCGCTGCTGGAGAAGGGCGGCTTCACCGCCGAGGAGCAGAAGATCGTGGACGAGATTTTGAAGCGCCGGAACGATATGTCCAAAAAGACCATGTGGATGTACGGCGGCGACGGCTGGG
>CAZTHY010000039.1:0-9499 GCA_964613205.1 uncultured Oscillospiraceae bacterium | reverse complement strand
TTTTACCCCCTCCAAAGAGGGGTAAAACGGGCTGCGCCCATATATGGGCGTTAAATATATGTGGTTACGCTCATTATAACACTTTCAACGCATTTGTCGATACCCGAAAACGAAAAATTTTCCATCATTTTTTGGTGATTTTCCACAAAACCAACAGTCCCTCCGGTTTCGGAGGGGCTGTTGGTTTGAGGAGAGACTATGGAACGCGCTGTTGGCGCGGAAAGAGTCACTTCAGCGTAGCGGCTACCTGACGCAGCAGCGCTTCGGTGGGTGCTTTGCGGTCAATAGCGGAGACATCCGCGATAAGCCGCAGCAGCGACACCTGCTCTTCCTCCGCCACACGTCGGAACAGCGGCAGGAACGCAGAGTGGCAGCCGGTCATGCCCAGCATCAGTTCCGTGGGGTCTACTGCCACGCGGTAGTCGTAGGCGGCGATGGCGGGAATGAGTTCCGTCTCCAAATACGCCAGCAGTCGGTACAGATCCACCTCCGGCAGATACCCCGCCCGCTTCAGCGTGGCGGCAGCCAGCTCCGTGGCGCAATTACCGGCGCTGCGCGCCATGCCCAGCAGGCCGCAGTCGATCTCATCGGCACCCGCCGCCACAGCGGACAGTGCGTTGGCCTGAGACAGGCCGAGGTTGCTGTGACCGTGGAAACCCACAGGAATGGAGACGGCGGCCTTGAGGGCGGTCACATACTGCGCCGTTTCCTCAGGGAACATGGTACCGGCGGAGTCCATGATGGTGATGATATCCACACCGGCATCCGCCAGCATCTTCGCCTCCGCCGCCAGTTCCTCCGGCGTGGAGATATAGGCCTTCATCAGCGAGTACCGGCAGACGAGCCCCGCCTTTTTCACCATGCCGATGGCCTCCAGCGAGGATGCGCCGTCGCCGGCGTTGGCGCCGACACGAAGGAAATGGAGCCCGCTGTCCGCCGCCAGCTGGATGTTGTCACGACGGGCGGTCTTGGCCAGCTGGAACATACCGATGCGGCCGCGATCCACATAGGGGCGTACCACCTCCATGTACTCCTGATCGGAGGAGGCATTGGTGGCGTGGAGCAGCTCATAGCTGCCCAAGCCCTTGCAGTTGCCCATTTCGATATCCTGAATACCGGCATCCAACAGGCCGGAGATGATACTTGCCGTCAGGGCAGCGTTAAAGCCATCGCCTACTACGTTGCCGCCGTCCCGCAGGGTGTTGTCAAATAAGCGCATATACGTTTCCTCCTTACTTCTTGCCACGGATGAACAATTCACCCAGTACGACCAGTACTACCGTCAGCACCGCACCCAGTCCGATGGGTATCCACACCGACTGTACCGCCAGTACCGGCAGGATGGCCACCAGCGTAGAGGAGATGGGCGAGAACACGCCGCAGGCCACACCGAAGCCCTCCCAAGCGGGGCCGTTTTTCATCTCAGGGTCGGTGCAGCGCGCCAGCGCCAGTCCGCTGGGGGAGGAGCCGGTGCCCTGTCCGAAGAACAGCAGCGCCGTTTCCAGCCAGTCTTTCTTGATCCAGCGGCGCACCAGCACCATGCAGATGAAGGAGTGAACGACCACGATGACCACCATGTGGATGAGGATGGGGCCGAGATTATCCAGGAACATGGACAGATTCAGCGTGGCGGTAGCAGAGCAGATACAGACTTCCAGTGCCACACCGGAGATGTTGTCGATGACCTTCTTGTCGGCATAGCCGTCCAGATGAAGCGCCCGCATCAGCGCCCACACAATGAGCGCACCCACGATGCCGTAGAGCAAACTGGGGATGTTGGACGCGGCGGGTACCGCCATCTTCAAAAGGCCGAACAACTTGGAGCCCAGCCACAGGCTGCCCAGCACCAGCGCCAGCTGCATGGCAAGACCATTGATAGCGTCGGACGCCACGGTAGCGTTGCCGAGGCTCTTCTGCTGCTCCTTGGGGATGGGACCGCTGACGGTCTTGATAAGGCCGCCCTCCACATTGCCCAAATGGTTGGCGTGTCCCTTGCGGACACCGATGTTCACCCAGATCATGCCCACGGCCATGGCCACGATAAGTCCCAGCGTAGCCAGCACGATGCCCATGCTCAGCATACCGGAGACGCCCAGATCTTCAAATACCTGGCCGCCGGAGGCACCGGCGCCGTGGCCACCCCAGTAGGTAAAGACGGTCATCACACCCCAGGCTTCCGGCAGATCGGTCCAGATCTTGGACAGGCCGAGACCGGTCAGCGTACCTACCGCCAACTGGGCGAAGTAGGTCAGCGCCACGATGAGGATGGAACCGGCATAGACCTTCATCTTGCTGCGGCTGATGACGGTGCCGAAGATCATGCACGTCAGCACCACGTTGATCATAGGCGAGGACATACCCGCCCAACCTTCCGGCAGGGACACCAGTCCCAGCACCTGCGGCCCCAAAATCAGCGCCAGCAGACCGCCGATAAGTCCGGCAGGGAGAAACAGCTTCTGCAGGGGTTTGATCAGCTCACGCAGGGCGAAGCCTGCCAGCAGGAATACCATCAAAACAGCTAAATCATTGATGACTGTTGACATTTCAATATCCTCCGAATATATGTAGTAGGTGCGTCAGCAGATGATGCCCACGCCCAGTTTTGTCAGTTCCGCATCATCGGCGCCTTCCAGCAGCGCTACCGCGCCCTGCACGATGCTCATGCTGGTGCGGCGGATGGCGTCCACCGTGTTGCCGCCCAAATGGGGCGTGGCGCTGAAATTCTCCAGTTCAAAGAGGGGATTGCCGGTATAGTTCGGCTCGTTGGCGAACACGTCACAGGCGGCCGCCGCCAGCTTACCCTCTTTCAATGCGTGGTACAGATCGTCCTCGTTGACCACACCGCCGCGAGCGGTATTCACCAGCACCGCATCGGGACGGAAGTGGTCGAACATCTCACCATGGAGCAGGTTGCGGGTAGAATCGTTCAGGTGGACGCTGATGCTGACGAAATCGCTGCGCTCCAGCAGCTCTTCGATGGTGTCCACCTTCTCAAAGCCACGACGGGCGGCCTCCTCCGCGTCGATAAAGGGATCGTAACCGTACAGCTTCGTCTGGAAGGCGCTGCGGAGCATCTCTCCAGCCATGCAGCTGATGTTGCCCATGCCGATCATACCCACCTCTTTGCCGCTGATATCCCTGCCCCGCAAAATGGCGGGGGCGATGGCGTGGATCTCGTCGCGGCGGATGCGCAGATTACTTTCATACAGGCGGCGGCTCATGGCCAAAAACAGCGTTACGATGTACTCCGCCACGCTGTGAGCGTTGCCGCGGGGCACGTTCAGCACTCGTACCCCCTGCTCCTTCGCCGCTGCCACGTCCACCGTTTCAAATCCGACACCATGGCGGCCAATGACCTTCAAATTCTTCGCCTTTCTGATCTGCTCACCGGTAACACCGCCGGCGCGGATCAGAATACCATCCAGCTCCTCGATGTGATCGAAGTCCTGCACCACCTCCGCCCGCTGCCGCAGCCACTCCACGGCATCGGGGTGGAACATATCGCCCAAATAGATCTTCATGTCCTGTTGCACTCCTCTCCTGCGAGTTATGTTATGAATACGACATTTCCATTGATTGCGTCGTGTGTACTGCATATATAGTACACTGTCGCGCCGATTTCGTCAATACCTAAAATGTAACAATTACTACACAATCAATTTGGCCATAATGACGAAGAAAAGGGCAGGCGAAACACCTGCCCTCTCGCGTATAAATCCCTGTTTACAGCCGCAGATCCTGTGTCAGCGCGTCCCGCTCCTCCGCACGCTGGCGGTAGTGATCGGCACGAAGCTGCACCAGCCGCGCCGCCAAATACTCCGACACCAAATTGATGGATGCCACGGAGTTAAAGTAACTCATCAGCTTCGTCTCCACCAGCAGTACCTCATCCGCCAGTTCTTTCAGCGGTGACAGGGGACTGTTGGTGATAACACACAGCCGCGCGCCACGATCTTTGGCCAACTTCGCCATTTTCAGGTCGATTTTGTAATACCGACTCAGGGCAAACAGCACCATGCAATCCCCCTCATCGATGTCCTGCATCTGACTGACGCAGCCCGGGCCTTCCTCCGTGATGCAGAAAACGTGCTCCATCAGTGGGCGAAGGACGTAGGCGAAGTGGGCAACGGTGCCGGCGCAGCCACGAAAACCCACCAGATACCGGTGCTGGGCATTCATCAGCATAGACACCACGCTTTCAAACTGCTGGCTGCTGTTGAGCTGGAAGGTGCGCTCCAAACTGTACTCCGTCAGGTGGCAGAAGTCCGCCATAGCGTCGTCCTCGCCGCAACGGATGTCGCTGTGCTCCAGCCGCTCCGTCAGCGACAGGCTGTTGACACCGCCGGTGGCCTGCTTCGCCATGGTGTTGTAGATGTCGTTTTTCAGCTCGGTAAAGCCCTCGTAGCCGATGGCGCGGGCGAAACGAATGATGGACGCATCGCTGACGCCGATCTCCCGCGCCACTTCCATGGAGGAGGAAATACCGACGCGCTCCGGATTTTGGATAAAATATTCGGCGATCTTCAGCTGTGCTTTCGTCAGTTTTACATCTTTCGTGCGTTTTGCGATGACATTTTCCATCTCTGCGCCTCCCAACCAGTATCACTTATCACTATAACACCATTCCCCTCCCCTGTCCAGCGCTTTTCGTGCAGCAAGCAAAAAAGCACCCCGAGGGGTGCTTTTCTTTACAGCAGTTTCAATCTGAATGATGGTTCTGCTTTTTCGTGGCGGGTGGTCAGTTCCATGAACACCGATTTGGAGGGTTCGTCGGCGGTTTTGGCGCGGAGGTCTACCGTGATGGCCTGGCCGTCGGCCAGAATCCGCTCTACCAGCGCCATGAAGGTATCCACCAGCCGCGGCGGGGAGGGCGGTTGGGACGGCGGGTCGCCGAACTCCCGCTGGATATACGCCAGTTCGGTCATCTCCGACGGTGAAAGATAGTCCTCCACGCGGAAGCCCTCCGCCTGTTTCAGCCGCTTCAAAAAGTCCGCCATGGCGTAAAACGGCACGGTGGGGATGCCCTGACAGACGATGTGGAGCTGACGCGGCCTGTCGGCGGTCTCCTCCGACTGTCCGGCCAACTGCCGCAGCGCCGCTCCCGGCTCCGCGCCGATCTCGCTGAAAAGCTGCATACAGAAGCGGCGGTAGTAGTCCTGCGCCTCCTGATAGCGCCCCTGTTTGCGGAGGATACGCAGCCGGATGGCGGCGGTGTCCTCGTCGTAGGGATCCATCCGCTCGCTGAGGTCGATGATGCGCAAGCACTGCTCCCAGTTCTCCCGCCGGTCGTAGCACACCGCCAGATGCTTCAGCAGTGCGATCTTGCGGCATTCCAGCTCGTACCGCCGCGCCATGATGAACTCGTCCAGATCTTCGCAGTCCTCAAAGTAGATGCCCTCGAAGAAATCGCCTTCCATCAACGCCAGCAGCCGTTCGAGGCGGTTTTCGTCCTCGGCAGCTTCTATGTCCGTCTCCAGCACGGTGGTCAGATCGCAGGTAAAGGGAAAGCTGTCGTTGATCCAGCAGCTGTTTTTGGACGTCAGCACCAGCGGTTCGCCGTCACCCAGCGCCCGCTTGAGCTGCCAAAGGTTATAGCGGAGGTTGTACCGCGCCGCGTCCTCGCTGCTCTGCGGCCACAGCAGACCCAGCAGCTCCTGCCGCCGCATCTTCCTGCCCCGCTGGGACAGCAGCAGCGCCAGCAGCAGCGCGCACTTCACACTGACGGCACCGGAGATGTCCTTGCCGTCCAGCAGGAAGCGGGGTTCACCCAAAAATCTGATGTCAAGCATACTGTCTCCTAAAGAGGATCGTGCCCTCTTTTATGGTCATGTCCACCTGCACGTTTCTGAGTCTATCAGTGGGGACGGCGGTAATGTCGCTGTCCAGCATCACGATGTCCGCCTTTTTGCCCACCGACAGGGAGCCCAGCTCCCCTTCCCTGCCCAGCGCGAAGGCGCCGTTATAGGTGTACATCCGCAGCGCTTCCATCAGCGTGGCGCGGTTGGCGGCAATGGGGTGGTTCACCGCCCAGTGGATGCCCAGCAGCGGATCGAAGTCGGTGACATCGCTGTCCGAGCCGCCGCAGACCATGACACCGGCATCCAGAATGGCGCGGAAGTTGTTGGTGGTGCCGTAATGGGAACCAAGGCGGCTTTGGTAGGTGCCGCCTACCTCGCCCCAGTAGCCCTCGTAGGTGGGTTGCATGGAGAGGATGACGCCCAGCGCCGCCGCCCGCGCCATCTGCTGCCGGTCGATCAGCTCTGCGTGTTCGATGCGGTGGCGCAGCGGGCGGACGTCCACCGTCTGTGCGGCGTGTTCAAAGGCGCACAGCGCCATTTCGATGGCGGCGTCACCGATGGCGTCCAGCGCCACCTGCAAGCCCAGCTCGCTGCACTGACGGACGAAGTAGTTTAAGTCATCCTGCGTGAAAAACAGCATACCCCACTTCCCCGGGGTATCGGCGTAGTCGAACCGCAGCGCCGCCGTGCGGCTGCCCAGCGTGCCGTCCAGATACAGCGCACCGCCGATACGGCGCAGCCCCTTCCGCAGCACGCGGTCGATGTCCAGCGTCTGGTAGAAGATGTCCATGGTCAGCGGGCTGGTGTCCTTGTATTTCAGAAGGAACTCGCTGTCCGCGTCCTCGTCGAAGCTGTTTTTGATGTTCTCGCCCTCCATGGCGGCCATGGTGGTGATGCCCCGCCCCAGCAGTGAGGGGATCAGACGTTCCACGGCGCGAAGGCGCTCGTCATCGGTGGAGGACTGGATGATGTTGCGATCCAGCTTGGCACCGGCCTGCTTGCCGAAGATGCCGGTGGGTACGCCCATGCTGTCCAGCTCCACGCCGTTGAGACTGAGGGGCGTTTTGAAATACAAAACGGCGTAGGTGTTCAGCATGAGGGTGTGGTAATCACGGGAGTAGATCACCAGCGGCATTTTGGAGCAGTACTGATCCAGCACGGTGCGGTCGGGAAAGCGCTTTTCGCGCCGCAAAAGGAAAAGCACCCCGAGGGGTGCTTTTCTTATTTTGTTCGGCGGTGAGGGGTCAAAACACCGCCGAGGAGGGAACTTAGAACTTCTTCTTGCCGATGTAACCCATGCCCAGCGCAGAGGTCAGCGCCACGACACCATACACAGCCACACCCGCGTCAAAGGTCTTGGGGGACTGCACCGGTGCAGTGGGAGCGCTCGAGCCGTGGTAACGACCAGAGGAATTCCTTGTCCAGTGGGCAGTCAGCTCGATGTTGCCGGTTATAGGCGTATTGAAATCGAACGCCACATCATCTGCGTTGCCAGCCACATGCCAGTGAGTGAAAGTATAGCCGCTCTTTGTTGGATTGGCGGGCTTGGTGACCTTATCGCCATATACAACGGTCTTATCCGCCACTGCGCTGCCACCGTCAGTGTTGAACTTCACTGTGTAGGTGTTCTTCTCCCAGTGGGCAACCAGTGTGATGCTTTCAGTAATGCCTGTATTAAAGTCAAAGGCTGTATCAGTGCCGCCTTGACGGTGCCAGTGGGCGATATGATAACCTTCCTTGGTCAGATCAGTCGGTGCTGTGACCTTTGCGCCGCTGGCGACACTCTTCTCCGCCTTTGTAACGCCATCGCTGACGAAGGTCACGGTAAAGAGTTGGTTACCGGTAGCAGCGTCCATCTGCGTACCCGCAGGAACTTGAGTAGATTGACCGTTCTGACCGGTCACGGTCGCGCCGTTAGGCGCATTGACAACGCCGTTATCAACAGTGACACCCTCGCCCTTGACAGTAGTCGCTTTCTTAACTTCCGGCGCAACGGTGACATTGCTGTCCGTGGGTGTCTGCATATTCATGGAGCCGCTGGTCTTGGTATCGTTCTTTGTAGCCACAACCAGCGCACTATCGGCCTTGTTGGTTGCGTCAACCGAAATAGTTATCTTTTTCTCACTGGAATTAGTAGTATCCTTGACCTGACCAACAAATCCGCCAGCCGCCTCGCTACCGACGACAGTACCCTTCACTTCGCAATTTGTCAGGTTAATCTCAGTATCATTATTGGTAATTCCATCAGGCATATTCACTTCGCCAGCAAAACCACCTGCTACTTTACCTTCTACCTTACCAGTAGAGACACAACCGGTCAAGGATGTCGCTTCACTGGGCAATTCTCCTGCGCTGTTTGCCGCCGTTTTGTTATTGCCTACGGTCGTTCCAATAAAGCCACCCACAATACCGGTTTCGTTACTTACGTCACCCTTTGCAGTGCAATTTGTAAGCTGCACCGGCTGCTGCTTACCACTTTCACCCATCGTACCAAAAAATCCACCAGCCGTTGCACCGCCAGAAACAATATCCACATCAGCCGTGCAATTTTCCAAACGGTGCCAATCGCTTGTATTCTCTGCCCACTCAACGGTACCCATAGCATAAAAACCGCCGACACTCATCGCCGCATCCGTCACACCGATGGCATTAATCTTGCCTTGTGCCGTGCAATTCGTTACCTTTGCCGGAGATTTCGGGCAAGCAGTAAATCCGCCAGCCTTGACTTTTCCTGACACCGTAAAGTCAATACCGGTCACATCGCAATTAGAGAACCACGGATGATTCCACCGGTGCGTAGAATAGCCAACAAATCCGCCAACATAGCTTTGTGTATTTCCCGTCAGCGTGATCTTTACGCCGCTAACATCGCAGTTTGTTATTTTGTTGGTGTCGTAAACAGCACCGTTGGAAGTCTCTTGTCCCGCAAAGCCGCCAACAGAGTATTGTCCTGCAGATCCGTTAAAAGTGAAATCTGCGACCTTGCAGTCATCAACTTTTGTCCAACCACAGAACCCGAACATACCGCCCAACGTAACAGCTTTACTGCCGGTAGAAGTAACATTTACTCTTTGAACCGTTACATTAGAAATTGCTACAACACAAGATTGTCGTGCAAGCGTACCGTAATAAACCTCCGATGTCGTCGCGTCAATATTTGTTGTCACATCAGACAAAATCAAATTCTTGATACCACCATTGAATTCATTACCAGCCTCACACAATACATCAGCAAAGAAACCATACGCGATTGCAGTACTACTGATCGCCCTGCTCCCCAATTCAAAATTTTTAATGGTGTTTCCCTGTCCATCAAAAGTTCCACCAAAAGCCGCAAGCGGTGTCCACGTCATGCCGCCCAAGTCAATATCATTCGCCAGTTTGACAGTCGCACCTTTGAAGTTATACGGCGTACTGCCGTCTCCGCGCGTGCCGTTGACGATATTCGCAAATCCAATCAAATCGGCATCGTTGGAGATGGTATACGTCCCCGTCTGACCGTCGAACCAAGCGTAGCTCGGTGCCGTCGGAGTGTCCGCCCATGCGGCGGTGCACAGTGTCAGCGCCATGATCAGCGCCAGCAATGCTGCTGTCAGTTTTTTCATTCTCTCAATCCCCTTGCTTCAAAATAATTCCACACCTATCCATGTTTTACCCCTTTGTTGGGGTAAAACGGGCTGCGCCCATATATGGGCGTTAAA
>CAZTHY010000038.1:0-9502 GCA_964613205.1 uncultured Oscillospiraceae bacterium | reverse complement strand
CCTTCGTTCAACTGGAACAGGGCGGCGATTTTGCGGCGGAGGGGGGCGTGGTCGGCGGAATGGAGACCGGGGTCGCGCCGGAGCAGCGACTTGGCGGCGCGTTGGGCTTCGTCCAGCGTGCGGGTGTCGCAGCTCAAGTCGGCGGCGCGGAGGGAGGGCAGACCGTGCTGGCGGCTGCCGAAGAAATCACCGGGGCCGCGCAAGCGCAGATCCTCCTCGGAGATCTTGAAGCCGTCGTTGGTGGCGGTCATCACCTGCAAGCGCCGCTTCGTCTCCTCGTTTTCGTTGTCGGACAGCAGGATGCACCAGCTTTTCGCCTTGCCCCGTCCCACGCGGCCACGGAGCTGGTGGAGCTGGCTGAGACCGAACCGCTCCGCGTTCTCCACCACCATCAGCGTGGCGTTGGGCACGTCTACGCCTACCTCCACTACCGTGGTGGAGACGAGAATATCACTCTCTCCCGCGGCGAAGGCGGCCATGATCTTATCCTTTTCCCTGGGCTTCATCTTGCCGTGGAGACAGGCCACCCGCAGGTCGGGGAACACGTCCTTTTGCAGCGTTTCGGCGTAGGCCGTCACCGCTTTGCGCTCGTCGGGAATGTGGTCGTCCTCGCCTACCAGCGGGCAGACCACGAATACCTGATGTCCCTCCGCTGCCTGCTTGCGGATGAAGCCGTTGAGCCGCTGGCGGTAGCTTTCGTTGACGGCGAAGGTGTCCACCTTCTGCCGTCCCGGGGGCAGCTCGTCGATGACGGACACGTCCAGATCGCCGTAGACGATCAGCGCCAGCGTGCGGGGGATAGGGGTGGCGGACAGCACCAGCGTGTGGGGCGACGTGCCTTTCCGCGCCAGTTGGGAGCGCTGTTCCACGCCGAAGCGGTGCTGCTCGTCGGTGATGACCAGCCCCAGCCGGTGGTACTGCACGTCCTCCGTCAGCAGCGCATGGGTGCCGATACACAGGTCGATGGTGCCGTCGGCCAGCCCTGCCAGCACCCACCGCCGCTCCCTGGCGGGGGTGGAGCCGGTGAGCAGCGCGCAGTTCAGACCGAAGCGGGCGAACAGGGGCGAAAGCCCCTCCCAGTGCTGGTGCGCCAAGATCTCCGTAGGCGCCATCAGCGCCGACTGCCAGCCGCTCTGGGCGGCGAACCACACGCAGCCCGCCGCCACCATGGTCTTGCCGCTGCCTACGTCGCCCTGACAGAGCCGGTTCATGGGACGGCCTGACACCATATCCGCCGTGGCCTGTTCGATGGCGCGACGCTGGGCACCGGTGAGATCGAAGGGCAGCGCCGCATAAAATTTTTCCAGATCACAGGGCTGACAGACGCAGCCCCCTACGCTCTCCCGCCGGCGGCGCAGCAGGGAGAGACCGCAGCTCAATAAAAACAGCTCCTCAAACACCAGCCGCCGCCGCGCCAAGTCCAGCGCTTCCGGCGAGGTGGGG
Source organism: uncultured Oscillospiraceae bacterium (assembly GCA_964613205.1). Taxonomy (GTDB): domain Bacteria; phylum Bacillota; class Clostridia; order Oscillospirales; family Oscillospiraceae; genus Vescimonas. The sequence continues at coordinate 8,059 of CAZTHY010000038.1, read as the reverse complement.
AAGTGGATGTTCTCCGTGGCGAAGTCGATGAAGCACAGGTGGTGTTCCTGCCGGATATCGTCGGGCAGCACGTCCTCCTGCATATCGCGGCAGGCGTTCAAGCCCTGCCGCACCGCCCGCTGCACCGTCACCTGATTCAGCCCCGCCGTCAGTGGGTAGATGGGCACGATGCGGCCTGTAAGCTGGGACTGCTCCTCCCGCTCCACCAGCGGATTCACCATCCGGCGGCGGCCACGGCTGCGCTCCACCTCCACCTTGCCGTAAAAGACGTATTCCTCGCCCTTTTTCAGCGACGACTCCCGATATTCCTGATTGAAAAAGGCCAGCTCCAGCATGGCGGTGCCGTCGGTGGCACGGGCGGATACCAGCGTGCGGCCACCGGCGATACGGGCGGAGCGGGGCTCCTGTGCGATCATGGCCTTGACGCAGACGGTCTGGCCGTCCTCCAACTCCCGCACGGGGCAGAACTGGGACCTGTCCTCCCAGCGGCGGGGATAGAGGGCGATCAGGTCGCCCAGCGTCCGGACACCCAGCTTTTCCAGCGCCTTGGCGCGGGTCTCGCCGATGCCCTTGATGTACCGCACATCCGTGTTCAGGTCTGCCATCGTATCACTGCCTTTCCGAAAAGGCGGCCAAAAGGCCGCCTTTTTCTTTATTGCTGTATCATATTCTGCACGCTGCCGAAGTACCACGCGCCAAGACCGTCCTTCACCGCGCCGGTAACGCCCTCACGGAACTGGTAGGGCTGTTCCTCGCCAAAGAGGGGGATGACGTTGTGGCCGTCCAGCAGAAGCTGCTCCGCGTCCTTGAGATAGGCGTCGCGGGCTTCATCGGAGCTGCTGGCGGCGGCTACCCGCATGAGAATGTCGTAGGCGTTGCTGTACAGCAGCGCGTAGTTCCGGCTGTCGCCGCTGCGCCACGGCTCCAGATAGGCCGCCGCGTCGCTGCACAGCGCCGTCAGCTCCGTCAGCGCCATGGTGAACTCGCCGTTGAGCAGGCTTTGTTGGTATTCCTCGGTGCCCTTGCCCTGCAGCGTCACGTTGATGCCCAGCGTATCCCGCCACTGCTGCTGCAGCAGACGGGCGATAGGCGCCATGTGGGTGGTGTTGTCGTAGAGCAGCGTCACGGTGCCGAGGGCGGAGAGGGTGTCGCTGTTGACGTAGCCAGCCTCCCGCAGCAGCGCCACCGCGTCACCGGTGCGCTGGGTGTAGGTGTCGGGGTCGTTGTCGATGAGCGCGCCGTTGGCGGCGCGGAAGTCGTCACCGCTGCCGGTGCGGATACCGGCGGGCACAAGCCCCGCTGCCGGCACATAGCCCACGCCCAGCTCCTGCTGCAGGGCGTTGCGGTCGATGGCCTCCTCCAGCGCATGGCGCAGACCGTCCCGCTCCATGTTGGTGGCCATCTGGTTGATGAGCAGCAGCCCCACGGTGGGCGCGCCGCCGTCGGCATAGCCGCCCTCCTCCGCTGCCGCGCCGATGACCACGTCCACGCGGCCTGCGCTGCGCTGCGCCTGCTCGCGGTTTTGCAGCACCAGCTCCAGCTTATCGTGGGTGACGCGGCGGGCATCGTGGTGGCTCTCCTGCTTTTGCAGCGTCAGGCGGCTGGTGTCCGCCCAGTCGCCGGTGCGGTAGAAGGGGCCGTTGCCCACGAAGAACGTGCGGCTGACGCTCCAATCCGGCAAGACCGTGACCGGTTCTTCCTCGGTACCCTCGTTCTCATCCTCTGCAGGCAGTGCCGTGACGCTCTCCACCGCGTCCTGCCGCACCGGCATGGTGGCGGCGGCGGTGCAGACGCTGTTGATGAAGTAGGCGCATGGCTCGTTCAGCGTCACGGTGAAGGTGCTGTTGCCCTCGGCGGCCACTTGCAGCGCTTCACTGTCACCGGCGTGGGCATCCTCATACCCCGCTACCATGGAGAGGATGGCGGCGTTGGGACTGGCGGTGTCCGGCGACACCAGCCGCTGCCACGCATAGACAAAATCCGCCGCCGTCACCGCTTTGCCGTCCGACCACTGGCCGTCGGCGCGGAGGTGGAAGGTGTAGGTGACGGTGCCGTCCTCGTTGTCGGTGCGCTGCCACGACTGGGCGGCGGCGGGCACGGCCTGTGTGCCGTCCCAGCGCAGCAGGTTATCAAAGAGGTGGAGCACCACCGTCCGCTCCGCCACCGTCTCCGCCATGGCGGGATCCATGGTGGCAAACATACCGGTGAGGACGACGGACAGCTTGTCCTCGTCGTTGGGATCCTCGTCACAGCCGGTGAGCAGCGTCACCAGCATACATACCGCCAGCACCATTGCCAGCGTTCGTTTCACTTTTTTCATGCAGACCACTCCTCCGTGGGATAAAGTACACACCATTATACAGGAAAATGAGAAAAATGTAAAGCCGCCTGCAGGCAGCTTTACATTTCGTTTGCAATTCGGGCAGTTTTCCCTTATTCCTCCACCAAAAGCTGGGCGATCTGCACCGCGTTGGTGGCGGCGCCCTTGCGTACCTGGTCGCCGCAGCACCAGATGTTGAGGCCGTTGTCGCTGGTCAGGTCGTCCCGAATACGCCCCACGAACACCAAGTCCTGATCGCTGGTCTCCAGTGGCATGGGATAGCGCCTGGCACCCAGATCGTCCACCAGTCTGCACCCCGGGGCGCTGGCGATGAGCTGCCGCGCCCGCTCCACGGGGATCTTCTTCTCCGTCCGCACCACGATGGATACGCTGTGGCTCCGCACCACCGGCACACGGACGCAGGTGCAGCTTACCCGGAGGTCGGGCAGGTGCATGATCTTCCGCCCCTCGTTCTGCATCTTCATCTCCTCGGAGGTGTAGCCCTCGAACGCTTCGCCGCCGATCTGCGGGATGACGTTGTAGGCGATGGGGTACTGGAACACGGAGGGCTGGTAGTCCTTGCCTTCCTGCTGCGCCTGCACCTCACCGAACAGCTCGTCGATGCCGCCCTTACCGGCACCGGACACCGCCTGATAGCTGGAGGCCACGATGGAGGTGATGGGGCTGTCCTGATTCAGCGCGTTGATGGCCACCAGCGACACGATGGTGGTGCAGTTGGGGTTGGCGATGATACCCTTGTGGCGCTTCACGTCCTCGGGGTTGATCTCGGGGATCACCAGCGGCACATCGGGATTCAGGCGGAAGGCGCTGGAATTGTCCACGAACACGGCACCGGCCTTGACGATGGCGGGGGCGAATTTCTCCGCCACGTCGTTCTCCGCCGCGCCCAGCACGATGTCCATGCCCTCGAACGCCTCGTCACAGGCCAACTGCACCGTGATGTCCCTGTCCTGCCAGCGGACGATCTGCCCCACGGAACGGGGAGAGGACAGCAGCCGCAGCTCGTCCACGGGGAAGTTCCGCTCCGCCAGAATCTTCAGCATTTCCTGTCCCACCGCACCGGTGGCGCCCAAAATCGCAACGTTGTATTTCTTCATAGTCTCTCTCCTTTACTTCACAAAACTGTCGTACAGCACGCGGATGGCCTTTTCAAAGTCGCCGCCGTCCACGCCTACAATGATGTTCAATTCCTCGGGGCCCTGTGTGATCATGCGGATGTTGATGCCGCTTTCGCCCAGCGTGGCGAAGATCTTGCCGGAGGAGCCGGGGCGGAACGCCATCTTCCGGCCAACCGCCGCCACCACCGCCATGCCGTCGTTGACGTGGAGACTGTCGGGCTTGATGGCCTTCTCCATGTCGCCCAGCGCCTGATAGAGATAGGGCGCTGCCTTGGCGGTCTCCACCACCAGCGATACGCTGTCGATACCGGAGGGGATGTACTCCACGTTGATGCTGTACCGCTCCAAAATCTCCAAAATCTGCCGGATGACACCCAGCTCAGACGACATACCGTTCTTCGTCAGCGTGATGACGGAGAAGCCCTTCTTGCCGGCGATACCGGTGATCATGCTGCCGCTCTGCCGTTCGGCCTCGCTGTCGTCAAACCGCTCGCGGATCATGGTGCCCGGGTGGTCGGGCTGGTTGGTGTTGCGGATGTTCAGGGGGATGTTCTTCTCCCGCACCGGCGAAACGGTGCCCTCATGCAGCACCTGCGCGCCGATGTAGCTCAGCTCACGCAGCTCCGCGTAGGTGATGCGCTCGATGGGGCGGGGCTGGGGGACGATCTTCGGGTCGGCCATCAAAAAGCCGGACACATCCGTCCAGTTTTCGTACACGTCGGCATCCAGCGCCGCCGCCGCCAGTGCGCCGGTGATGTCGCTGCCGCCGCGGGTGAAGGTGTGGATGCTGCCGTCGGGCATCACGCCGTAGAACCCGGGGATGACCACTTTTCGCCCCGAGGCGGCACGGCGGAGGGCTTCGTAGCTCTGCTCCTGATCGACGCTGCCGTCCAGCCGGAAGTGGAGCCACAGAGAACTGTCTAGAAAGTCAAAGCCAAGATAGTCCGCCATCAGCCGCGCCGCGAAGTACTCGCCGCGGGACACCAGCTCATCGGCGCTGATGCCCTTGTCCATCTTGGCGCGGAGAGCGTCCAGCTCCCCTTCCAGCGGGGTGGACAGCCCCAGCTCGTCCCGAATGCCCAAATAGCGGGAGCGGATCATGTCAAAAATACCGTCGCAGCTGACACCGTACTGCAAATGGGCGTGGCACAGGTACAGCAGATCGGTGATCTTGTGGTCGTTCTTGTCCCGCTTTCCTGCGGCGCTGACGATGACCACGCGGCGGGCGGGATCGCTCTCCACGATGGAGCGCACTTTTTCAAATTGGGCTCTGTCCGCCATGGAGGAGCCACCGAATTTCAACACTTTCAACATATTTCTGCCTCGCTTATCTGTTTTTTCCGTGAGAGCTTTTCTTCATGGGGACAATAAATTCTCTTTTGTCCACGAGAGAAAAACACTTGCTTTTTTGATGGAGACAGTGTATCATAGCATCATCGGAAATGCAAGCAAAATTTTTCGGAGGTACTACCATGATCTACCACAGCACGAGAAACGAACACCTTACCGCCTCCTCCACCGCCGCCGTACTGCGGGGGATCGCGCCGGATGGCGGACTCTATATCCGTGATGTCGCCGCGCTGGATTTCGACTGGCGCGGAGCGCTGTCCAAGCCTACACTGGACATGGCGGCGGACATCCTCCATGCGCTGCTGCCGGACTTTGACGACATGAGCGGCCTCGTCCGCCGCAGCTACGCCGGAAAGTTCCCCACCGACGATCTGACACCGCTGGCACAGGTGGGGGACAAGTATGTGCTGGAGCTGTACCACGGCCCCACCAGCGCCTTCAAGGACGTGGCGCTGAGTATGCTGCCCCACCTCATCGGTGCGGCGGCCAAGGCCGAGGGCATGACCGGCGACGTGGTCATCCTCACCGCCACCTCCGGCGATACCGGCAAGGCGGCGCTGGAGGGGTTCCACGACGTGGCCGGTACCCGCATCATCGTCTTTTATCCCCACGGCGGCGTGTCCGCCGTGCAGCAGGCGCAGATGGCCACCCAAACCGGCGGCAACGTGAAGGTCTGCGCCGTGCGGGGTAACTTCGACGATGCGCAGACCGGCGTGAAGCGTATCTTCGCCGCCTGTCAGGACATGGACCTGAAGGGCGCCATGCTGTCCTCCGCCAACTCCATCAACATCGGCCGACTGGCACCGCAGGTGGTGTACTACTTCCGCGCCTACGGCGATCTGGTGAAGGCGGGGCGTATTCAACTGGGCGACAAGGTGGACTTCACCGTGCCCACCGGCAACTTCGGTGACATTCTGGCCGGCTTCTTCGCCAAGAAGATGGGCTTGCCGGTAGGGCGGCTGGTATGCGCCAGCAACGCCAACGACGTGCTGACGGAGTTCCTCCGCACAGGCCGGTACGACCGCCGCCGCCCCTTCTACAAGACCACCTCGCCCTCTATGGACATTCTGGTGTCCAGCAATCTGGAGCGGCTTTTGTACCTGCTCAGCGGCGACGCGGACTATGTGGCCTCCCTCATGGCGCAGCTCAATGAACAGGGCTGGTATCAGGTGAGCGACGCGCTGCTCAACCAGCTCCATGCGCACTTCGACTGCGGCTGCTGTGACGACAGCGGCGCGGCAGCGGCCATCGGCAAGGTGTGGCGCGACCATCAATACCTCTGCGACCCCCATACCGCCGTGGCATGGGCGGTAGCCGAGCAGCACACCGGCGATGCGCCTATGGTGGTGCTGTCCACCGCCTCGCCCTACAAGTTCCCCGCCGCTGTGCTGGCGGCGCTGGGCGAGGACGGCGGCGACGATGAGTTCGCCATGATGGAGCGGCTCCACGACCTCACCGGCATGGCCGTCCCCGCCGGACTGCGGGGTCTCGAGGGGCGGCCTGTGCTGCACAAAGATGTCATCGACAAGGACGCCATGCAGGACTATGTACTGGCGGAAGTTTTGAAGTAACGATAAGGAGAGAAAGAAAAATGGGTATGAACATCGTTTGTTTGGACATGGAGGGCGTTCTCGTCCCCGAAATCTGGATCGCCTTTGCCGAGGAGAGCGGCATTCCTGAGCTGCGCCGCACCACCCGTGATGAGCCGGACTACGACAAGCTGATGCGCTGGCGCATCGATCTGCTGCGTCAGCGGGGCTTGAAGCTGTCGCAGATCCAGGACACCATCGCCCGCATCGACCCGCTGCCCGGGGCAAAGGCGTTTTTGGACGCGCTGCGGGAGGAGACGCAGGTGGTCATCCTCAGCGATACGTTTGACCAGTTCGCCATGCCGCTGATGAAGAAGCTGGGCTGGCCGACGCTGCTGTGCAACACGCTGGAGGTGGACGAGGAGGGCTTCATCACCCGCCACGTCATGCGCTGCGAGAAGTCCAAGCTCACCACCATCCGCGCCCTCCACAGCGCCGGTTACGACACCATCGCCAGCGGCGACAGCTACAACGATCTGGATATGCTGCTCCACAGCAAGGCCGGCTTCCTCTTCCGCGGCCCCGACAAGATCAAGGAGGATTACCCCCAAATCAAAGCCTTCGAGGACTACGACGATCTGCTGGCAGCGATCAAGGGGGCGTTGTAAGAGAAGAAAAAGCCTCCCCTTTTTAAAGGGGAGGTGGCAACGCGAAGCGTTGACGGAAGGGATCATTGCACCGCACCACCGGAATCCCCTCAGTCATTTGCTTCGCAAATGCCAGCTCCCCTTACAAGTAAGGGGAGCCTTTTCCGTTCTACCCTCATGCGTTCTTCTACCGCACGGCGGGGTGAGGTCACCCCGCCCTACGACCATCGACGCGACCCTCTGCGATAAACGAGGGCGGGGTAGAACCCCGCCCCTACGCACGTCTACCTTACCCGCTGCATCGGGCGGACAGAGTCGTTCGCCCCTACGAAAAAGACGCGTCCTCATCCGCGAAGCGGTATATCATCCACCCGAAGGGTGGTATATCATCCGTCTGCAGGACGGTATATCATCCGCCAACGGCGGCATAAAAAGAAGCGCCCCATGGCGCTTCTTTTTATTTCTTCTCCGTTACTTTTCCATTCTCATCCAGGGTGGCGGGGATGATGTGGCTTCGGGTGTTTTGGGCGATGTTGTCCAGACGCATACGGCTGGGGAAGTCGCTGAGCAGCGTGTAGGCGACACCATGGCGCTTGGCGCGTCCCGTGCGGCCGATGCGGTGGATGTAGTACTCGTTTTCCTCCGGCACTTCATAGTTGAACACCGCGTCCACGTCGTCCACGTCGATGCCGCGGCTGGCCACGTCGGTGGCCACGAACACCCGCAGCTTGCCCTCGCGGAAGAGCTGCATGACGGCCTCCCGCTTGCGCTGGGGAATGTCGCCGTGGATGCACTGGGCGTCCACGCCCCGCATTTGCAGGAACTTGGTCAGCCGCTCGGTGCTGCCCTTGGTGTTGCAGAAACACATGACGCGGTCGTACTGCTCCGCCTCCAGAATTTTGGCGATGGCATCCACCTTGCCGTCGGAGGGCACGTCCAGCCGGTATTGCAGGATGTCCGGCTTGTTCTCCTTGGTGGCCTGCACGGTGATCTCCACCGGATCGCGCTGGTAGACCCACGAAATGTCCATCACCTCGCGGGAGATGGTGGCGGAGAACATCCCCAGATTCTTCC
>CAZTHY010000037.1:0-10020 GCA_964613205.1 uncultured Oscillospiraceae bacterium | reverse complement strand
TTTTTGCGTCTTTGTCAGATGACGAACTGCTCCAAATAGCGCTTCGTCAGTGCCAGCGACTTCAGCACGGCTTCCTCGCTGCCCTCGAAGGCCTTGTCCTCGATCTCGGCGCAGGTGTAGCCGTCGTAGCGGATGTCGGTAAGGGCGGAGACGAACTTGCCCCAGTCCACATCGCCCAGTCCCGGCAGCTTGGGGGACATGAAATCCAGCGGGTAGGCCATGGTGCCCACATCGTTCAGCTTGTCGGGATAGAGCTTGATGTCCTTGTAGTGGACGTGGAAGATCTTATCCTTGAACTCATACAGGGGCTTCACATAGTCGATCATCTGCCACACGAAATGGCTGGGATCGTAGTTGATGCCCAAATTGTCGCTGGGCAGCAGGGCGAACACCTTCCGCCAGTTGGCGGGAGTGGTCATCAGATTCTGACCGCCGGGCCACTGGTCGCGGCCAAACAGCATGGGGCAGTTCTCGATGGCGATCTTCACGCCCAGCTCCTCTGCCAGCGCGATGATGGGCGGCCATACCTCCTTCACCAGCTCCAGATTGTCCTCCACGGACTTGGCCTGATCGCGGCCGATGAAGGTAGTCACCATATTGACACCCAGCTTGGCGCTGGCGCGGATGACGGTCATCAGGTGGGACACGTTGGCGCTGCGCTTTTCCAGATCACCGTCCATGGTGTTGGGATAGAAGGCCAGCGCGGAGATCTCCACGTTGTGGGCGGCGGCGTAGTCCAACACGTGCCTGGCATACGCATCGTCCTCGCAGACGCGCGCCACGTCGATGTGGCTGACACCGGCGTAGCGGCGCTCCGCCTTACCGGCCGGCCAGCAGGCCACCTCCACGCACTGGTAGCCCATGGCGGACACCGTGTCGATCATCTTCTCGTAGTCGTACTGCTCCAGAATGGCGGTAACAAGACCCAGTTTCATAATATACTCCTCTCCGATCTTATCAAAATAAAATCGTTTTCATTGTCACTATTAAGGTAAACACAATTCTTCGCTTTGTCAAGCGGCAAAATGGGGAGGGGGAGAATAATTGTGCAAAGCGCCACATTTTGTGACGTTTTTGTTGGCAATAAAGCTGAAAATCAGTACGGTTTCTACAATTTCCTTGACAGTCCGCCGTAAAGACTGCTATGATAGGGGTGTAGTAAAAATGTAATCCATTACATTTTTACAATGTATCCCATCCCCATGTCGGAGGTCACATGGCAACGATAGAAGAAGTAGCAAAGCTGGCGGGCGTGTCGGTGGCCACCGTGTCACGGGTGCTGAACAACAGCGAGACCGTCCGCCCCCAAACGGCGGAAAAGGTACTCAGCGCCATCCGCGAGCTGGACTACACCCCCAACCAGTCGGCGCGGAACCTGCGCCGCAGCGAGAGCCGCGTCATCCTGACGCTGGCGCCCAACTTCTCCAACCCCTATTATTCCCGCATCCTCACCGGCATCGGCGATCTTGCCCACAACTCCGGTTACAGCGTGCTGATCTGCAACACCAACGGCGAGGCTGCCAACGAGCGCCACTTTCTCCACCTGCTGGACACCCATCGGGCGGACGGCGCCATTTTTCTCGCCTGCCATGGCCGCCACGACTGGCTGCGCCGCTACGCCGAGACGTACCCGCTGGTGCAGTGCTGCGAGTATGTGCCGGAGCTGGCCAACCCCTCCGTCAGCATCGACAACTACGCCGCCGCCGTGGAGACGGTGAACTACCTCATTTCGCTGGGACACCGGCGCATCGCCATGCTCTCCGCCGACAATGAGTTTATCTCCACCTCCCTGCGCTACAAGGGCTACGCCGACGCCTTGCAGCAATCGGGCATCCCCTTCGACCCCGAGCTGGTCTTTATGGCCGACGGCGACTACTCCTACACCTCCGGCAGACGGGAGGCGGAAAAGCTGCTCCATCTGGAAAACCGCCCCACGGCGGTGTTCTGCGTGTCCGACATTTTGGCGCTGAGCGTCATTTCGCGGGCAGGGGAGATGGGGCTGGAAGTGCCCCGCCAGTTGTCCGTCACCGGTATCGACGACGTGGACTACACCACCATGTTCCACCCCCATCTGACCACCGTGTCCCAGCCCTGCTACGAGATGGGACAGGAGAGTCTCAAGCTGCTGCTCCATATGCTGCGGGGCGGCACCGCACCTAAAAACCGCATTTTCCTGCCCCACCGGCTGACTCTCCGCGAGTCGGCAGCGGAACGGGCATAACAACGAAAGACCCGCAAAAGCCCCATGGGGCTTTTGCGTACGCGCCGCGCAGCGGCGCGTCATCCCCACGAATTACAACTGGTAAAGGAGAGAGATCACGATATGTTAAAGGTTGGTATCATCGGCTGCGGCTCCATCGCCAAGCAGCGCCACGGCCACGAGTATTTCCTCAACAAGGACGTGGAGATCAAGGGCTTCTATGACCTGCTGCCGGAGCGGGCACAGGCACTGGTGGAGCTGTACGGCGGCAAGGTCTACGACAGTGTGGACGCGCTGCTGGCTGACGGCGACATCGACGCAGTGTCCGTCTGCATGGCCAACGCCTTCCACGCCGAGATCACCATCAAGGCGCTGAACGCCGGCAAGCACGTCCTGTGCGAAAAGCCCATGGCCATCTCCCTTGAGCAGTGCGAAGCCATGGTGGCGGCTGCCGAGGCCAACGGCAAGCGGCTGATGATCGGCCACAACCAGCGTCTCGCTCCCGCCCACAAGAAGGCCAAGGAGCTGCTGGCTGCCGGTACGCTGGGTCGCGTCATCACCTTCCAGTCCACCTTCGGCCACAAGGGTCCTGAGATGTGGAGCATGGACAAGAGCGCCAACACCTGGTTCTTCAAGAAGGCCAGCGCCTCCTTCGGCTCCATGGCCGACCTGGGTATCCACAAGATCGACCTGATGCGCTACCTCATCGGCAGCGACATCGACACGGTGTACTCTACCATGAAGGTGCTGGACAAGAAGTTCCCCGACGGCACGCCTATCGAGGTGGACGACAACTCCGTGGAGGTGTTCAACTTCAAAAACGGCGCACTGGGCACCGTCACCACCAGCTGGACGCACTACGGCGAGGAGTGCAACGCCACTACGCTGTACTGCGAAAAGGGCATCATGAAGCTGTATGCCGATCCCCAGTACTCCCTGCAAATCGTCAACGCCGACGGCACCAAGGTGCTGTACGCCCTCGACCGTATGCAGACCAACGACGATGCCCAGCAAACCTCTTCCGGCGTCATCGACGAGTTCGTCTCCGCCGTGGCGGAGAACCGCCCCAGCCTGCTGGACGCGGAGGACATCATCAAGTCCATGCGGGCGGTGTTCGCCTGCCTGCGCTCCGCCGAGGAGGGCAAGGCCGTTACGGTCTGAACCAATTAAGTGGATAATAGCCGCGGCAACGCGGGTGTTATAAAATTTTCTTAGGAGGAAAACACATGAAAAAGATCATTGCAATGCTGTTGACGCTGGCAATGGTGTTTACGCTGGTCGCCTGCGGTGGTAACAACGATACTCCCGCTGCCGATGACGGCGCCAATGCCGATGCCAAGACCCTGTACGTCATGGGCCCCACCCCTGACCACGGCTGGACCGCTCAGGCCGGCGCTTACGCCGAGGCCAAGTGCGCGGACATCACCGCTGAGGGTACCTACAAGGCCGTCTACATGGCCGCCTCTTCCGGTGAGGAGCAGGTGGACCAGGTCAACACCATCGTCGCTAACGGCGACGCTGTGGGTGTTGTCATGATGGCTCTGGACGATTCCGCTCAGGCCGGTCAGGAAGCCCTGTACGCTGAGGGTATCCCCTTCATCTCCTTCGACCGTATCATTGAGGCCACTGAGGACTACGCCATTCTGAACGCTTCCGGTGATAACTGGCAGTGCGGCGCCGGTATCGCTTACTGGCTGCAGCAGAACGGCATGAAGCCCGGTGACACCGTCGTCACCCTGTACGGCGACAACGGTACCGTCTGCTCCCGCCGTGAGGAAGGCTTCCGCCAGTTCCTGAAGGGCGAGGTGGAGTACACCGACGCTGCTCTGGGCGAGAACTTCGCCACCACCGAGACCTGGGACGACACCGCTCTGGACGCTGTGTTCAACACCTACTCCGTGGTCTGCAACTGGTCCGCTGACGGCGCTTACGACTACATCGAGCAGAAGCTGGATGAGATCGTGGCCGCTGCCAAGGCCAACGGCGGCAAGCTGTACATCTACTCCATGGACGACGAGATGACCTTCGGCGTGCTGAACTATCTGGAGGCCGGTGCTTCCGAGGCTACTCTGGCCGATCTGGAGGGCATGGAGGTCTATATCTCCGCCATCGGTGGTATGCAGGAGCTGTATGATGTCATGGCCGGTACCGCTTCCCAGGCTGAGCTGGCGAACAAGTACTTCGACGACATGATGAGCATGTACTTCTCCCCCAAGATGATGCAGGACGTCATCGGCAAGATGCTGGACTATCTGGCCGGCAACTGGACCTATGAGGTTGGCTCCGGTGAGTATCAGCCCGTGTGGATCGTTGACCGTACCAACGTCAGCAACTACGAGGGCTTCAAGGGTCACGCCTAATCTATTGCAGGAATCATTACGCGGATGCGGGAGCTTGCTCCCGCATCCGCGGCCATCCTCTTTTCGTTCCGCAAGTCCCACGGGAGCGCCTCCCGATTTAAGAGCAAGGAGACAGCACTATGACCATCCTTGAGATGCACCATGTTTCAAAGGCCTTCGGCGGCTCGAAGGCGCTTTCCGATATCCACTTCTCCGTGGAGGAGGGGGAGATCCACGCCCTTTTGGGCGAAAACGGCGCGGGCAAATCCACGCTGATGAACATCCTCACCGGCGTTATCCCCGCCGACGAGGGCACTATCACCTTTATGGGCAAGGACTATCCCAGCCCCACCATCCAGCAGATGGAGGCGGCGGGCATCGCCTTCGTCCATCAGGAACTGAACGTCATCAACGATCTGACGGTGGCGGACAACATTTTCCTCTGCCGTGAACTGAAAAACAAGCTGGGGCTTATCCGCCAGCGGGAACAGGTCGCCCGCACGAAACAGCTTTTTGAAGACCTGGGCGTGGACATCGACCCCACCGCCATGGTCAGCGAACTGAAAACCAGCGAAAAGCAGCTTTTGGAAATCTGCCGCGCCCTGTATGCCGACGCGAAGCTGCTGATTCTGGACGAGCCTACCACGGCGCTGTCCAACAACGAGATCGACCATCTCTTTGGCATACTGCAAAAACTGAAAGAACAGGGGAAATCCTTCATCTTCATCTCTCACAAGATGCCGGAGATATTCGCCATTGCGGATCGGTACACGGTGCTGAGAAACGGTGAGTACATTTCCTCGGGATATATAAAGGATACCAACGCCCACGCCATCACCTCCGACATGGTGGGCACCAAATATGTGGACGCGGAGGTCTACGAAAGCCGTGAGCTGGGCGAGCCGGTGCTGGAGCTGAAGGGCTTGAGCGGTCAGGGCTTCAGCGACATCGACCTGACCGTCCGCCGCGGCGAGATCGTGGCGCTGACCGGTCTGGCCGGCTGCGGCGCCAGCGAACTGATGCAGACGGTGTTCGGCGCACTGCCCGCAGAGGGCGGCCGCATCATCGTCAACGGCGAGGATATCCACGGCCACTCCGTCCGGTTCATGAAAAAGGGCGTGGGCATGCTGCCCGCCAACCGCAAGGAGAACTCCGTGGTGCCGGATATGAGCATTTTGGAGAACTTCTATCTGGCCGAGCATGAGATTTCCCGCTCCAAGCCCTTTATCTCCGAAAAAGCGGAGCTGGAGCGGTACGCTTCCTACAAAGAGCTGCTCCACATCAAGGCCGACGACTGCGGGCTGAATATCAGCTCCCTCTCCGGCGGCAACCAGCAGAAGGTGTTTATCGCCCGCTGGCTGAACATCGGCGCCGACGTGCTGCTGTTCGACAACCCCACCCAGGGCGTGGACGTAGGTGCCAAGGCGGAGATCTACAAGCTGATGCTGGAGTTCGCCAAGGACGGCAAGGCCGTCATCTTCAACACGCTGGAAATTCCCGAGATCAAAAAGGTGGCCGACCGCTGCATCGTGTTCTATGAGGGACACATCGCCAAGGAGTTCACCCATTCCGAGGTCAACGAGCACGACGTAATGCTCTATTCCACCAACGCAATCGAGACGGAGGTAGCAAAATGAAAAAGAATAACAGCGCCCTCGGCGTGATCGGCCGCATTTGGTCGCAGTACAGCTTCATATTCGTCATGATCTTCGTCATGATCGCCTATGCCATCACCATCAGCGCCAACGGCAACACCTTCAAGTGGAGCCACATCGCCGCCATTCTGGGCAGCCAGAACACCTGCATCGTGGGTTCCATGGCGCTGGGCATGGCGCTGGTCATCATCACCGGCCAGATCGACCTGTCCATCGGTTCGTCGCTGGTGCTGTGTACCGGCGTGACCATCATGACCTTCAACGTCACCAACTCCATCTTCCTCATGGTGCTGGCGGCGCTGGCCAGCGGCGCACTCTGCGGCGCCATCAACGGTGTGCTGGTGGGCTGTGCCAAAATGCCCCCCTTCGTGGTGACGCTGGGCACCATGCTCATCTACCGCTCCCTGACGCTGTCGGTGGTGCGCTCCATCGATCCGGCCATCTCCGGTTCTTCCTCCAGCCAGTTCGCCATGATCAGCGACAACAGCAACTACGAGTTCCTGCGTATGAGCTTTGGTACCGGCAAGCTGACCATCGGCTCCTTCTCTATCCCCTACATCACCTTCGTGTTCGTGCTGATGGTGGTGCTGTTCGTCGTCATCGCCAACAAGACCAAGTACGGCAAGAGCGTCTACGCCGTGGGCTCCAATGAAAAGAGCGCCCGTCTCGCCGGTATCAACACCACTTGGGTGAAGGTATCCGTGTTCATCATCACCGGTCTGATGGTAGGCGTGGCCAGCATCATCCAGGCCTGCAAGATCGGCAACGTCACCCCCGCCTCCTCCGGCCAGAGCTACGAAATGTACGCCATCGCCGCGGTGGTGCTGGCGGGCATCAACATGGCCGGCGGCAAGGGCAATATGCTGGGCGTCATCTTCGGCGCACTGTCCTACACCACCATCAACTTCATCATCGTCTCCATCCCTGCCCTCAGCGTCGATATTCAGGACACCTTCCAGGGTCTCGTCCTCATCATCGTCATCCTCATCCAGACCATCGGCCCCGTCATCAAGGAGAGCTTCCAGCGCGCCAAGAAGCGGCGGAAAACAACGGCGGTGTCATAACGCAGCATGAAAAAGCTCCTTGGAGATGTGACGCCGCGGCGGTTTTGGGTCATGCTGTTGGGGATCGTGCTCATCGGCATGGGCATCTCCCTCTTTAAGCTGACCCTCATGGGCAACGACCCCAGCAGCGCCATGATCATGGCCATCGGCGACACGCTGCACACCGCCTTCGCCCCCACGCTGTTCGCGGCCAACTGCATTTGGTTCGTGGCGGAGATTTTGTGGGGACGGCGGTACATCGGTATCGGCACCTTTGCCAACTGGTTCGGCGTGGGGACGATTGCCTCCGCGTTTACGAAGCTGTGGGAGAGTCTGTTCACCCTCTCCGGCGACCTGCTGCCCCGTTTCGGAGTGCTGGTCATCGGTATGCTGGTGCTGGGCTTGGCCTGCTCCCTCTATCAGACGGCGGACGCGGGCGTTGCGCCCTACGACGTGCTGGCGCTGATCATCCACGACCGGCTGCCGAAGATCCCCTACTTCTGGTGCCGCATTTTTCTCGACAGCGCCAGCGCCCTTATCGCATGGCTGCTGGGCGGCATCGTGGGGCTGGGCACGCTGGTGTGCGCGCTGGGCTTAGGGCCTTTCATCAGCTTCTTCGATGTTCACGTCTCCCGCAAGCTGTGCGGCACGGCGGACAAGTCATAAGCACAAGACCTCCGGTGAAAACCGGAGGTTTTGATTTTGTACTTCCCTTTTTCGCTTCCGCGTTGTATAATGGCACCAACGAAAATAAAACGACAGGAGGGCTTTTGATGAGATTGCTGCTTCGAGGTGGCACCGTGGTGTCGGGACAGGGCACCCGCCGTGCCGACGTGCTGGTGGAGGGCGAGAAGATCGTAGCCGTGGAGCGCGACCTACCCATCATCGACGCGCAGGTGGTGGACGTTACCGGCCAGCTTTTGTTCCCCGGGTTTATCGACGCCCACACCCACTTCGATCTGGACGTGTGCAACACCACCACCGCCGACGATTTTGCCAGCGGCTCCCGCGCCGCACTGCGGGGCGGCACCACCACCATCATCGACTTCGCCTGCCCCAACAAGGGGGAGACGCTTCACGACGGCCTCAGGCTGTGGCACGAGAAGGCCGACGGCAAGTGCCAGTGCGACTACGGCTTCCACATGACCATCGACGACTGGAACGACACTATCGAGTCGGAGATCGACGATATGTACGCCGAGGGCATTTCCTCCTTCAAGATGTACATGACCTACCCCGCCATGATGATCGGCGACGAGCTGATGTACAAGGCGCTGAAAAAGCTGAAGGAGAAGGGCGGCATCTGCGGCGTCCACTGCGAAAACGCCGGTGTTATCGACGCTCTTATCGCCGAGAAGAAGGAAAAGGGCGAAAACGGCGTCTACTGCCACCCTGAGACACGTCCCGACTATCTGGAGGCCGAGGCCGTCAGCCGCCTGCTGCGTATCGCCCAGGCGGTGGACATCCCCGTGGTCATCGTCCACACCACCAACGTGGCCGCATTGAAGGAGATCGAGGCCGCCCGCCGCCGTGGGCAGAAGGTGTTCGTGGAGACCTGCCCCCACTATCTCGTGCTGGACGACAGCGTGTACTACAATGAGGACTGGCTGCAAGCGGCCAAGTACGTCTGCTCCCCGCCCATCCGCAAGACGGCGGACAGGGAGGCGCTGTGGCGCGGCATCCGCCGCGGCACGGTGCAGACCGTCTCCACCGACCATTGCAGCTTCACCACGGCGCAGAAGCTGGCGGGACGCGACAGCTTCACCGCCATCCCGGGCGGCATCCCCGGCGTGGAGACACGGGGCGAGCTGCTGTACACCTTCGGCGTGGCACAGCGGAAGATCGCCCTTCGCGATATGTGCCGCGTCCTGTCGGAGAACCCCGCCAAACTCTACGGCCTTTACCCCCGCAAGGGCGTTATCGCCGCCGGTGCCGACGCGGACATCGTGGTGTACGACCCCAACGCCGACCACGTCATCCGGCAGGAGGACATGGTGGGTGCGGCGGACTACAACCCCTACGAGGGCATCGTCACCCACGGCTCCATCCGTCAGGTGTGGCTCCGCGGCCGTCCGGTGGTATCCTCCGGCAAGGTGCTGACCAATACCGCCGGAAAGTACCTGCCCCGCGGCAAATGCCAGCTGTAAGCGTAAAAACTTCGCCGGAAACGGCGAAGTTTTTTCTTTACGGAAGTTATATACGCTCATTTCCTAATTGACGCTTTCGGCGGATAGTGTTACAATAGACACAGAGCCTTTGCGGCGAACGCGCCGCGCTGTATTATAAAGTGAAGGAGCCGTGATGTATGTACCGTATCGTCAGAAAAGAAGCCCTGAAGCCGACCGTCATCCTCTATGAGATCGAAGCCCCCATGGTGGCGAAGAAGGCGGAGCCGGGCCAGTTCATCATCCTGCGTGTGGATGAAAACGGAGAGCGTATTCCCATCACTATCCATGATTACGACCGCGAAAAGGGCACTGTGACCATCATCGTCCAGACCGTGGGCGCTACCACGGAGAAGCTGAGCCACAAGCAGCAGGGCGAGTGCTTGCAGGACTTCGTCGGACCCCTTGGCCGTCCTACCGAGACCGAGGGCAAGAAGAAGGTCTGCGTCGTCGGCGGCGGCGTGGGCTGCGCCATCGCCTACCCCGTGCTGAAAAAGTTCCACGACTGCGGCGCGGAAGTCCACGCGGTAGTGGGCTTCAAGAACAAGGACGTGGTCATTCTGGAGGACAAGTTCAAGGCCGTCTCCTCTGTGCTGAAGGTCTGCACCGACGACGGTT
>CAZTHY010000036.1:0-10049 GCA_964613205.1 uncultured Oscillospiraceae bacterium | reverse complement strand
TTTCTCCGATTTACCCAAAAACTCCTGCTCAAATCCGGCGAAATGCACAAAATAGCGGGTTTCTTTTGAGGAAAAAGTGGCGGGGGAGGGGGTTGTTTTCGCGGGTGGGAAATGCTATACTTTGCCTTGCGCTCGCGGGGTGGTTGTGCTGCCGGCGAGGGCACATTTTTACACCTACAAAACTCTTGAAAGGAGAGGACTGACATGAACAAAAAAGCGTTGACGGTGGAGATGACCAGCGGTTCTCTCTGGAAAAATATCCTGCTGTTCTCCCTGCCGCTGATGATGACCCAGCTGCTGGAGGTGCTGTTCAACCTGAGCGACGTGGCCATCGCCGGCAAATACGCCTACAACACCTATGTGGCGCTGGGCTCCGTAGGCTCCACCACCACGCTGGTCAGCCTGTTCACCGGCCTTTTGGTGGGCTTGGGCGGCGGCGTCAACGTGGCGGCGGCGCGGGGTCTCGGCATGGGGCTGGATGACGACGTGGAGCACACCGTCCACTCGTCGCTGCTGATCTGTCTGGCGGCGGGCGTGGTGACGTGCCTGGTGTGCGTGTTCTTCGCCGAGCCGATGCTGCGGCTGTTGAACACCAAGGAGGAGTTCCTGCCCGGGGCGGTGCTGTATCTGAAGCTCTACGCGCTGGGCCTGCCGGCCATGGGACTGTACAACTGCGGCAACGGCATCCTCAGTGCCACCGGCGACACGAAAAGGCCGCTGCTGTACCTGACGGCGGCGGGTGTGCTGAACGTGGCGCTGAACCTGTTCTTCGTCATCGTGTGCCGTATGTCCGCCGAGGGCGTGGCCATCGCCAGCGCCATTGCCCAGTGGCTGTCGGCGGCGCTGATCCTGCGCCATATGCTGATGCGGAAGGACTGCTGCCGTCTCAGTCTCAAGAAGCTGCGGTTCCACCGGCTGGCCTCCAAGCGGGTGCTGCTCATCGGCATCCCCTCCGGCTTGCAGAACGCCATTTTTGCCGTGGCCAACCTGTTCGTGCAGGCGGGACTGAACTCCTTTGACGAGATCACCGTCTCCGGTGCGGCGGCGGCTGCCAACGCCGACACGCTGATCTACAACATGATGGCGGCGTTCTACACCGCCTGTGCCAGCTTCGTCAGCCGCAACTGGGGCGCAGGGCAGAACCACCGCATTCGCAAGAGCTTCCACATCAGTATGCTCTACGCCATGGCAGCGGCGGCGCTGTTCGGCGGCGCCATGCTGCTGTGGGGACACCAGTTTCTGGGGCTGTTCGCCGACGAACCGGCGGTCATCGAGGCCGGCATGGCTCGGCTGCGGATCATGGCCTTCTCCTACGCCATCTCCCCCGTGATGGACGCGGCCATCGCCGCCTCCCGCGGTCTTGGCCGCAGCATCGCCCCCACGGTGATGGTCATTTTAGGCTCCTGTGTGTTCCGCGTGGTGTGGGTCTACACCGTGTTCGCCTACTTCCACACCATCACTTCCCTGTACCTGCTGTACGCCGTCTCCTGGACCATCACCGGCATTGCCGAGGCCGTCTATTTCCGCATCACTTACCGCAAGTGCGTGGTGGAGAAGGAGAAAATATGGTAAAAAAGAGCGCCTGCGGGCGCTCTTTTTTTGCCGCCTACTTGACGGCGAGACCATCGGGGCGTACAATAGACCCAGGGCAACGTCCCTATATATTTATATAAGGAGATACTGTTTGAAAAACAACCGTACACTGGAGCTTGTGGGCTGATCGGGAGGTCGGCAAATCCACAACCCGCCGTCCTCCCGACGGTTTTACGTTCAGGAGGACACCATGAACCGCGAAAACAAGCGCAAGACATTTGAAAAAGGCCACTTTAAGACCAACCCCTGCCACGACACCTTCACCTGCAAGGTCTGCGGCAGGCTCTGCACACCGGAGAGCGCCGGTACACAGCACCGCAACCACTGTCCCAACTGCCTTACCAGCCTTCATGTAGACATCGAACCCGGCGACCGCGCCGCCGACTGCGGCGGCCACATGGAGCCGGTGGCGGTATGGGTACGGCGGGGCGGCGAATGGGCCATCATCCACCGCTGCAAGCGCTGCGGGGCACTCAGCTCCAACCGCGTGGCGGCGGACGACAACCCCATGAAGCTGATGTCCATCGCCCTGCGGCCTCTGTGTGAGCCGCCCTTCCCGCTGGAGAAGATACGGGAGATGACCGACCTGATGGCCGGTGACGGACGGATGGAGTGACCGAAAGGCTGCGGCGCTGCCGCAGCCTTTTTGCTATGCAAAAGCATAGCAAAAATTTTAAATGTGCCATTTTCTCGCCCCTACGGGGCAACCGAAAATGATGCACAAAAACTTCATGCACGGTACTTTTGCCACATCTCGTGGTGTACCTTAGTGCATGAAGTTTCATGCCTTTTCCTGCCTACATTTACAATTTGTTCTTCCCTTTTTCCCCGCAAGTTGGTATACTGGCAGGAGAGACTGGGAGCAAAGGAGACATACTATGAAAAAGACGATGCGCCTTGCGGCGCTTTTGCTGGCGCTTCTGCTGCTGTGCGCCTGCGGCGACACCACCGCCACCGACGAGGGCGAGGAAGTCCTCACCGTCCCCACCGCGGAGGGCATGACCGCTCTGACGCTGTACGACGGTGCCGTGACGCTGCGGCTTGTCCGCGGCGAGGGCGAGGAGTGGCAGTGGGGCGACCAGCCCGATTTCCCGCTGGATCAGACCGCCGTGGCGGCCATTCTGGCGCTGCCGGAGACCATTGCCGCCAGTGACGCGGTGACGGACAGCGATGACCTGTCCCTCTTCGGGCTGTCCGACCCGCAGAAGTACATCACCGCCACCGTAGGCGGCGAGGACAGCACCTGCTACATCGGCACGCAGGCCACCGATGGCCGGTGGTACGCGCTGCTGCCGGATGGCACCGTGCGCCTTGTGCCCGAGGAGGTGGGGACGCTGCTGAGCAGCGGCATCTACTCGCTGGCGGTGCTGCCGGAGGTGCCGGTACTGACGGCGGAGAACATCAAGGCCGTCACCATCCTCAACAGCGAGGAGGAGACCGTCACCATCGTCACCGACGAGACCGGCAAGCGGATGTCCCGTGGCCGCGATGTGACGGCGCAGACGGCCACGCTGACAGCGGAATTGACGGCGCTGGCCATCACCGGCTGTGTGGACTATGAACCGGCCTCCGGTGCGGCGGCGGTGTGTGGACTGGACGTACCGGCGGCCACGGTAGCCATCCTCTACACCACCGACGTGGGACAGGAGGACACCTTTACCATCACCATCGGCGGCGACACCGGCGACGGCGGGTACTACGTCACCGTAGGCGACGGCGACACCATCTACCGCGTGGAGGAGACGTACCTCACGGCGGCGCTGACGGTGGCGGCAGAGGGACTGTAACGACGATTTTTGACGAAAGAGGGCAGGAAAATGCGTATTCTCGTGGTGGAGGACGAAAAACGGCTGGCGGACACGCTGGCGGAGCTGCTGCACCGGCGGGGCTACACGGCAGACGTGTGCTATGACGGCATTTCCGGTCTGGACAATGGCCGCAGCGGTATATACGACCTGATGATCCTGGACGCCATGCTGCCCGGGATGGACGGCTTCACGCTGCTGCGGGAACTGCGGCAGGGCGGCAGCAGCTTGCCGGTGCTGATGCTCACCGCCCGCAGCGAACTGAATGACCGCGTAAAGGGGCTGGACTGCGGCGCCGACTACTACCTCACCAAGCCCTTCGAGACGGAGGAGCTGCTGGCCTGCATCCGCTCGTTGCTTCGCCGCAGCGGGGAGGAGCTGGCCGCCGACGCCGACGAGACCGGCTTTGGCGATCTGAAATTGCAGATGACCACCTTCCTGCTGTCCTGCGGCGGCCGCAGCGTCAGACTCAGCCGCCGTGAGTACGACATCATGGAGCTGCTGATGAAAAACGGCAGTCAGATCGTCACGAAGGAACAGCTTATTCTGAAGGTGTGGGGCTACGACTCCGCCGCCGAGGACAACAACGTGGAGGTGTACATCTCCTTTTTGCGGCGGAAGCTGACCCACTTGCAGTCCGCCGTCCGCATCAAGACGCTGCGGCTGGTGGGGTACTGTCTGGAGGTGGCATCGGAATGATCAAGCACCTGCGCTGGAAAGTGGTGGCCACCAATATGCTGCTGATCTCGCTGGTACTGCTGGCGGTGTTCGCGGCGGTGATACTGGTGTTCCGCGCCAACTATCGGGAGAGCGTCCGCCAGCAGCTCTATCAGGCGCTGGAAAGCGGCGACTACGGCACCCGCCCCGGTGCGGAGGGCATCCCCTGCTTCGTGGCGGAGGTGTATGCCAGCGGCACCGCCCGCGTGGCCGGCAACAGCTACTACGACCTGAGCGACCAGAGCCAGATGGCCGCCATCGTCACCGCCGCACTGGCGGCGGAGAAGGACGAGGGCGTACTGGCGGATTTCCATCTGCGCTATCTGCGGCAGACGAATTTCGCCACGACTTCCATCGCCTTTACCGACACCACGCTGGAAAACACCACCCTCCGCTCGCTGGCGGCGGTGTGTTCGCTGGCGGGCTGCGGCGCGCTGATTGTGCTGTTTCTGTGCAGCTACCTGCTCTCCGGCGTGGTGACGAAGCCGGTAGGGGCGGCGTGGCAGCAGCAGGAGCAGTTCCTCTCCGATGCCAGCCATGAGCTGAAAACGCCGCTGACGGTGATTTTATCGTCGGCGGAATTGCTGCGCCAGTCGGCGCTGCCGGAGCAGGTGGCCTACATCGACAACGTACAGGCGGAGAGCCGCCGGATGAAGCGGCTGGTGGAGGATATGCTGACGCTGTCCCGCACCCGCCGGTTGGGCAGCTCCCTGCCGGAGACCACCGTGGACGTGGCGGAGTGCGCCATGACGGCAGCGCTGCGGTTCGAGCCGGTGGCCTTTGAGGCGGGACTGCGCCTCTCCTATGACATCATGCCCCACCTGACGGTGCGGGGCGACGGCGCCAAGCTGGAACAGTCGCTGGCGGTGCTGCTGGACAACGCCGTGAAATACGCCGCCGCCGGTACGGAGATCCGGCTGGACGGCTTGAAACAGGGACGGTGGGTGATTTTATCCGTAGCCAATCGGGGCGAGACCATCCCGCCGGAGCAGCTGCCCCACATCTTCGACCGGTTCTACCGCGTGGATGCCGCCCGCACCGACGGCAGCAGCTTCGGACTGGGCTTGCCCATCGCCAAGGCCATCGTGGAGAGCCACCGCGGCACCCTCCGCTGCGAAAGCAGCGGCGGTGTCACCCGCTTTATCATCACGCTGCCCCTTTCATCGTAAGGAGGAACCACCCATGCTGGATATGATATTGGAGGGCGGCACGCTGGTGGACGGCACCGGCGGTGCCGCTTACCGCGCCGATATTGGCTTACAGGGCGACACCATCGCCGCCATCGGGGACTTGAAGGACACAGCGGCGGTCTGTCGGCGCAGCGTGGCCGGTCTCACCGTCACCCCGGGCTTTATCGACATTCACCGCCACGCCGATGCGGCGCTTTTTCGCCCCGATTTCGGCGGGGCGGAGCTGTGTCAGGGGCTGACCACCATCGTCAACGGCAACTGCGGTCTCAGCGTCGCGCCGTTTGGTGACCGCCACCGCCGCGCCATTGAGGATTACCTCCGTCCCATCACCGGCGAATTGATGCCGGAATTGCCTACCGCGTCACTTGCGGACTACTTTGCCGCCCTGCCGCCCTTGCCGGTGAATGCGGGGATGCTGGTGGGGGCAGGTACCCTCCGCGCCGATGCGGCGGGGTACGAGCTGGAGCATTTGGAGGACACCCACTACCGCACCCTCCACCGCGCCATGGAGAAAGCCCTTTCCGACGGCGCGTTGGGCGTATCGCTGGGGCTGGGCTACGCGCCGGAGTGCTTCTACACCACGGAGGAGCTGATCCGCGCCCTTGCGCCCCTTGCGGGGCAAAACGTCCCGCTGACGGTACATATGCGGCAGGAGGGCGGCGGTGTCTGCGACTCCATCCGCGAAATGCTGCTGGTGGCGGAGCGGCTGCATATCCCCCTCCACATCAGCCACCTGAAGGCCATGGGGCGGGACAACTGGGAAAAGCGCATCCCGCAGGCGCTGGCGCTGCTCCACGACGCGCGGCAGCGGGGCGTGGACGTGAGCTGCGACGTGTATCCCTACACCGCCGGTTCCACCCAGCTTTTGCACATCCTGCCGCCGGAATTCCTGGAGGGCGGCATGGACGCGGTGGTGGCGCGGCTGGCCGACCCCGCCCAGCGAAAAATGCTGGCGCACCGCATCGAAAGCGGTGACGGCTTCGACGACATCGCCAAGCTGGCAGGCTGGGACGGCATTTTCCTCACCAGCCTCCACGAGCCGGAGGACGCGCCCTTTTTGGGCAAGAGCATCGCTGAGGAGGCGGCCATGGAGCATAAAACGCCGCTGGATGCCTGCTGTGACCTGCTGATTCGGGAGCATTGTCAGGTGACCATGATCGACTTCATGGCGTCGGAGACGGACATCGTCTCCATCCTGCAAAGCCCCCTTTCCAGCCTGATCTCCGACGCGACGTACCCCACCGAGGGGCAGCTCCATCCGAGGGTCTACGGAAGCTGCGCCCGACTGCTGGAGCATTTTGTAGGCGAACTCCACGCCTTAACATTGGAGCAGGCCGTTCACAAGATGACCGGCGCTCCGGCGGAAGCGCTGCGCCTTGCAGACCGTGGCCGTTTGGCCGCAGGCGGCAAGGCCGACCTGTGCGTGTTCGACCTGCAAAGCATCCACGAGCGGGGCACCTACCAGCACCCCGCCCAGACGGCGGCGGGCATGACCGCCGTGTACGTCAACGGCCAGTTGGCGGTGGAAAACGGACAACTCACCGGCGCAAAGGCCGGTCAGATCATCAGAAGATAACAGGAGGTGCCACATGAGCGACACCATTGCCGCCGCAGCCACGGCCCGTGCGCCGTCGGCCATCGGCATACTGCGCCTGTCCGGTGAAGAGACGCTGTCCGCGCTGGACACGGTGTTCCGCGCCTATAACGGCAAATCCATGGCCACCCAGCGTCCCCGCTCCATGGTGCTGGGTGAGCTGAAGGACGAGACGGGGCGGGTCATCGACAGCGTGCTGTGCGTCTACTTCCCCGCACCCCACAGCTATACCGGCGAGGACTGTGCCGAGATACACTGCCACGGCTCCCCCGTGGTGCTGGACAGCGGTCTCCGCGCCCTGTTTGCCGCCGGATGCCGACAGGCCAGGGGCGGCGAGTTCACCCGCCGTGCTTTCCTCAACGGGCAGATGGATCTGTTGCAGGCGGAGTCGGTGGTGGATCTCATTGACGCGGAAACGGCGGAACAGGCGCACAACGCCGTCTGTCAGTTGGGCGGCGCGCTGAGCCGCACCGTGGATCGGGTCTACAACGACCTCATACACATGGCCGCCCAGTTCTACGCCGTGGTGGACTACCCCGACGAGGACATCGAGGACGTGACGCGGGAGTCCATGCTGGACACCCTCCGCTCTGCCCAGCAGGAGCTGGACGGACTGCTGGCGGGGTTCTCCCGCGGGCGGCTGATGAAGCAGGGCGTGCCTACGGTACTGCTGGGCAAGCCCAACGCGGGGAAATCCTCCCTGCTCAACGCCTTGCTGGGCTATGACCGCGCCATCGTCACCGACGTGGCCGGCACCACGCGGGACACGGTGGAGGAAAAGGTGAGCATCGGCGGTACGCTGCTGCGGCTCACCGACACGGCGGGCATCCGGCAGGGCGGCGACGCCATCGAATCGCTGGGTGTGGAGCGCAGCCGCGCCGCCGCCCAGCGTGCCAGTCTGGCCATTCTGGTGCTGGACGGCTCCCAACCCTTGACCGACGAGGACGAGGAGGCCATCGCCGTGGCCAAATCGGTGCCTCACCTGCTGGTGGCGGTGAACAAGAGCGATCTGCCCCGCAGGATCGACATTGGCCGTCTGGCCGACCGGTTCGACAACGTGGTGTCCGTCTCTGCCAAGGAGGGTATCGGGCTGGACACCCTCACCGACGTCATCACCGCCTTTTTCCCCGCCGGTACACCGGCGGAGGGGGCGCTGCTGACCAACGCGCGGCAGGCCGACGCCGTTCACCGTGCGCTGGATGCCGTAGGCGAAGCGCGAAGCGCACTGCGTATCGGCATGACGCCGGACGTGGTGCTGACGGACTGTGAAGCGGCGCTGGAAGCGCTGGGCGAGCTGAACGGCCAGCGGGCGCGGGACGATCTGGTGGACACCATCTTCTCCCGCTTCTGCGTGGGAAAGTAAAGAGAGGAGCAGCTATGGAAACCGTGAAATTATACTACGAGGACGCTTTCCTGCGGGAGTTCACCGCGCAGGTGGTGTCCTGCGAAGAAGTGAAAGGCGGCTACGCCGTCACCCTCGACCGCACCGCCTTTTACCCCGAAGGGGGCGGCCAGCCCGCCGATCACGGCACGCTGGGCGGTGTCCGCGTCACCGATGTCCACGAAAAGGACGGCCTCGTCCTTCACACCTGCGACCGCCCCTTGGCCGTGGGCGACACGGTGGAGGGACAGATCGACTGGCAGCGCCGGTTCGACCATATGCAGCAGCACTCCGGCGAGCATATCATCTCCGGTATGCTCTGCGCCGCCTTCCACTGCGATAACGTGGGCTTCCACATGGGTGCCGACGTGGTGACCATCGACTACAACGCCGACTTTAGCTGGGAACAGGCGCTGGAGGTGGAGCGGGCGGCCAACCGGTACATTTGGGAAAACCACCCCTTCCACGCCTTCTATCCCACGCCGCAGGAGCTGGAAACGCTGGACTACCGCAGCAAAAAAGCCCTCACCGGTGCGGTGCGTATCACCGAGTTCGCCGGTGCGGACAGGTGCGCCTGCTGCGGCACCCATGTGGCTTGCAGTGGGCAGGTGGGGCTGGTGAAGCTGCTGTCCTGCCAGAAATTCAGGGACGGCGTGCGCCTTGAGCTGCTGTGCGGCCAGCGGGCGGCGGACTATCTCAGCCGCTGCTGGGAGCAGTCGCGGCAGGTGGGGCAGTCGCTGTCCGTCAGGCCCACCGACACCGCCGCCGCCGTCAGCCGTTTGCAGGCGGAATTGCAGGAGACGAAGGAACGCGCCGCCGCGCTGGAGGAAGCGTCCTTCGATGCCATGGCGGAGAAGTACGCCGGTGCCGGTGACGTGCTGGTCATCACCGCGCCGCTGGCAGGGGACGGTGTTCGCCGTCTCTGTGATCGTATTGCCAAAACAGCCGGCGGCCGCTGCGCCGTGTTCGCCGGCAGCGACGGCGACTACCGCTACGCCGTCATCCACGAGGGGCAGGACATCACCGCCTTCATCAAGGCCATGAACACCGCCCTCCAAGGCCGCGGCGGCGGCCGCAACGGCTTCGCCCAAGGCAGCACCCCCGCCACAGCGGAGGAGATCAGAGCATTCTTCGGGGAGTAAGCGCATAACGACAGGCGGCGCAAAGGAGGCGATCCGGTGAGCGGTTTGAGCCGAACAGAGCGACTGCGGCGAATGCTGGCGCGGCAGGACTGTTATTTCATTGGCGACCTATCCAGCAAACGCTACCACGCAAAAGATTGCCCCTGCATTGAGACGATCGTCAAAAAGGACCTGGAGGCCTGCGGCCCAAATCCGGAATTTCGGGGCTTCAAGCCCTGTTCCCAGTGCAAGCCGGTGCCCGTTGTGGTGAAAAAAGACAGTTCTGCGCCCAAAACGAAGTCGGAACTGATGCGGCAGGCGCTGGCGGAACTGGCCGATCGTCACGGAATGCACATCGCGTTCAAAGGCGGTTCGGCGCTGGTCACCACCATCGCCGGCGAATGGTTTTTCGATTATAACCAGCGTCCTATCTGCTTGCACCACAAGAACAACGACATTCGCCTCCGTTCGGACGGCACACCCAACGGCCATTATCACGTGCAGGCGCTGACGTTCCCAACGCCCATGGCGGCGCTGGCCTACATCTACCACCATGAGCGCGCCGCCGAACGTCTCGCTTTTGAGGAGGCATCGGAGAAACCGGAGGACGGCGGGGTGTGACAAGCACCTGCCTGCCGACCCGACAGG
>CAZTHY010000035.1:0-10464 GCA_964613205.1 uncultured Oscillospiraceae bacterium | reverse complement strand
CCACGTCGGAGTACATCTGGATAAAGCGGCGGTAGCAGTCCCAAGCCCAGCGGGGATTGTTGGACTTCTTGGCGATAACGTCCACCACGTCCTCGTTCAGACCCAGGTTCAGGATGGTGTCCATCATGCCGGGCATGGAGGCGCGGGCGCCGGAGCGGACGGAGACCAGCAGGGGGTTCTCCAGATCGCCGAACTTCTTGCCGGTGATCTGCTCCATCTTCTCAATATATGCCATGATCTCGGCCATGATCTCGTCGTTGATCTGACGGCCATCCTCATAGTACTGGGTGCAGGCTTCGGTGGTGATGGTAAAGCCCTGAGGCACGGGCAGACCGATGTTGGTCATCTCCGCCAGATTGGCGCCCTTGCCGCCGAGCAGCTCACGCATCTTGGCGTTGCCCTCAGTGAACAGATAACAAAACTTCTTGCTCATGTTGCTTCCTCCGTATATAAAATTAAGTTGTACCAAACGATGAGAACAATTTATTATAGACAGATTTTCCGCCAAAAGCAAGCCTTATCCGCATCTTTTTCAAATTTTTGTGTAAATAATTGACTTTACCCCCTTTTTTCCGCCCCCGTTAGTCCATTTGCTGAAAACCGCCGCCGTTTCCGGCTTTTTTTCGCCGTGGTTTCTTGTATTAAAAGGTGAGGTGTGATATAATACCTTGATTAGATTTTCGCACGGCTGCCCTTCGGGGCGGCGTCAGGAGGTACCCTTGGAAAGAGCACAAGTCGTCATCCCGCAGGCGGATATGGAGCGCCAGCGGGAGTTGGAAGCAAAAGTAAAAGCCCTCCACGAAGGCCGCGACATGACCGCCTTTGTGGACACCTTCGGCTGCCAGCAGAACGTGGCGGACAGCCAGCACATTATGGGTATGCTGGAGGCCATGGGCTACCGGATGGTCAGCGAGGCCGCCGGTGCCAAGGTGGTGGTGCTGAACACCTGCGCTATCCGCGACCACGCGGAAAAGCGCGTCTACGGCACGCTGGGCGCGCTGACCCACACGAAGAAGGCCGACCCCGAACAGGTGATATGTCTGTGCGGCTGCATGGCGCAGCGGCCTGAGGTGGCGGAGAAGGTGAAGCAGTCCTACCGCCATGTGGACCTGGTATTCGGCCCGCAGGCGCTGTGGCGCTTTCCGGAGCTTCTATACACCGTCTACGCCCAGCGGCGGCGGGTGTTCTCCGTGGCGGACGAGCACGGCTCCATCGCCGAAGGGCTGCCGGTGGTGCGGGAGGGACGCACACGGGCGTGGGTGTCCATCATGTACGGGTGCAACAACTTCTGCTCCTACTGCATCGTGCCCTACGTCCGCGGCCGTGAGCGCAGCCGCGATCCGGAGAAGATCATCGAGGAAGTCCGCGGCCTTGTGGCGGAGGGCTTCAAGGAGATCACGCTGCTGGGTCAGAACGTCAACTCCTACGGCAAGGACCTGCCGGAGAAGTGGGACTTTGCCGACCTGCTGCGTGCGCTGGACGACATCGACGGCGACTATCTCATCCGCTTCATGTCCTCCCAGCCGAAGGATGCCAGCTACAAGCTGTTTGACGTGATGGCGGCCAGCCGCCATGTGGCGCGTCAGCTCCATCTGCCGGTGCAGTCCGGCTGTGATCGGGTGCTGAAGGCCATGAACCGCCCCTACGATCGGGCGAAGTACTTAGACCTCATCACCTATGCCCGCAAGGTCATGCCGGAGCTGGTGCTGACCAGCGACGTGATCATCGGCTTCCCCGGGGAGACGGAGGCGGAGGCCATGGAGACGGTGTCGCTGGTGGAGGAGGTGCGGTTTGACGCGCTGTTCACCTTCATCTTCTCTCCCCGCCCGGGCACACCGGCGGCGAAGATGGACGACCCCGTCCCCCGCGAGGAGAAGCAGAAGTGGTTCGACCGGCTGTGCAGCGTGCAGAACGACATTTCCGAGCAGCTCCACGCCGTCTACGTGGGGCAGACGCTGCGGTGCTTGGTGGACGGCGAAAGCGACGATGCCCGCTGGCCGCTGACCGCCCGCACCGCCGGAGGCCGGCTGGTGCATCTGAGCGGCGACAAGTCCGCCGTCGGCACCTACCGACAGGTGAAGATCACCGACAGCAACACATGGGCGCTGTTTGGCGAACTGTGTTGACCATCAAGACAAGGAGGAACCCCCTATGGCCGAGCTGACCCCCATGATGCAGCAGTACATGGACATGAAGAAGGACAATCCCGACTCGCTGCTCTTTTTCCGCCTGGGCGACTTTTACGAGATGTTCGGCCCCGATGCCCGCACCGCCTCCGAAGAGCTGGATCTGGTGCTGACCACCAGAGACAAGAGCAAGGACAAGGCCGACGGCGACCGCATCCCCATGTGCGGCGTGCCCTACCACTCCGCCGAGGCGTATGTGGCGCGGCTCATCGCCAAGGGCTACCGCGTGTCCATCTGCGAACAGATCGAGGATCCCGCCACCGCCAAGGGGCTGGTGAAGCGGGACATCGTCCGCACCATCACCCCGGGCACCGTGCTGGACGACGCCTCGCTGGACGCCACCAGCAGCAACTACCTGTGCAGCGTCTATCTCAGCCCCTCTGCCGCCGGTCTGGCCAACTGCGACATTTCCACCGGCCGCGCGTCGCTGACCTGCTTTACCGGCAGGGAGAAGGTGAAGGAGCTTATCAACGAGCTGGGGCGGTTCTGCCCCGCCGAGGCCGTCCTCAACGGCGCGGCCTACGACGACGCTGCCCTCACCGACGCGCTGCAAAACCGGTTCAACTGCCAGCGGCAGCTGCTGATGGACGGCGAGTACAACGTGAAAGAATCCGAACAGGCGGTGCGCCGTCAGTTCGGTGACGATGTGATGGAGCGTCTCCCCCGCGGGGACGATGCGGCGCTGCTGGCGCTGGGCGGCCTTTTGACCTACCTCCATCAGACGCAGAAAAGCGACCTGACCCATCTGGACGAGCTGGAATGCTACCGCGCCGGAGAGTACATGGTGCTGGATGTCACTGCCCGCCGGAATTTAGAGCTGACGGAGACGCTGCGCACCAAGGAGAAAAAGGGCAGTCTCCTGTGGGTCATCGACAAGACGAAAACCGCCATGGGCGCGAGAAACCTTCGCGCATGGCTGCAACAGCCCCTTTTGAACGTGGCCGCCATCGAGCGGCGGCTTTCGGCGGTGGAGGCGCTGGTGAACAACGAGCTGGCGCGGCAGGAGATACGGGCGGCCATGGCCGGTATCGGTGACATGGAGCGGCTGATGAGCCGCATTTCCTACGGCACCGCCGGTGGCCGTGAACTGGCGGCGCTGCGTACCTCCATCTCCCACCTGCCCGCCGTGAAATCCTGCCTGTTCTCCTTCGCCACCTGCCCTGCGCTGGTACAGATGCGGGAGCGGCTGGATTTGCTGGAGGACGTAGGCGACCGGATCGGCGCACTGCTGGTGGACGAGCCGCCCTTTTCCGTGCGGGAGGGCAACCTCATCCGCGACGGTGCCAACGAAAACGTAGACCACTTCCGCTCCATCCTCTCCGGCGGCAAGGGCTTTATCGCCGAGCTGGAAGCGCGGGAGAAGGAAAAAACCGGCATCCGCACGCTGAAGGTGGGCTACAACAAGGTGTTTGGCTACTACATCGAGGTGTCCAACTCCTTCCGCGATCAGGTGCCGCCGGAGTACATCCGCAAGCAGACGCTGGTAAACGGCGAGCGGTATATCACGCAGGAATTGAAAGATCTGGAGCATGAAGTCCTCACCGCCGCCGACCGTGACGCGGAATTGGAGTATCAGCTTTTCTCCGATCTCCGGACAAAAGTGGCCGGCGAGGTGGGACGCATCCAGTTCACCGCCGCCCTCATCGCCCAGCTGGATACGCTGTGTGCGCTGGCGGAGGTGGCGGTGCAGCAGCACTTCTGCCGCCCCACCGTGGACGACTCCGGCGTTATCGACATTGAGGATGGCCGCCATCCGGTGGTGGAGGCCATGCGGGGCAGCTACGCCTTCATCCCCAACGACACCCACATGGGTGCCAGGGATGACCGTGTCAGCATCATCACCGGCCCCAACATGGCCGGTAAGTCCACCTATATGCGGCAGGTGGCGCTGATCGTGCTGTTGGCGCAGATCGGCTCCTTCGTCCCTGCCAAGAGTGCCCGCATCGGCGTGGTAGATCGCATCTTCACCCGCATCGGTGCCAGCGACGACCTGTCGGCGGGGCAGTCCACCTTCATGGTGGAGATGACGGAGGTGTCGGAGCTTTTACAATGCGCCACGAAGAACAGTCTGCTGATTCTGGACGAGATCGGGCGGGGCACCTCCACCTTCGACGGTATGTCCATCGCAAGGGCGGTGCTGGAACACTGCGCCGGCAAGCTGAAAGCCCGCACGCTGTTCGCCACCCATTACCACGAACTGACGGCGCTGGAGGGGACGCTGCCCTCCGTGCGCAACTACAATATCGCCGTCCGCACACGGGGCGAGGAGATCATCTTCCTCCGCAAGATCGTCCCCGGCGGCGCCGACCGCAGCTACGGCATCGAAGTGGCCAAGCTGGCGGGTCTGCCCGACACGGTGCTGCGCCGTGCAAGGGACATTCTCCACGAGCTGGAAAGCGGCTCCGGCCACCCTGCACCGCTGCCGGTGGCCGCACCGGAGGACGACGATCAGGTCTCCATGGGCGACCTGGCGGCGCTGGAAGTGGCGGACACCCTCCGCCGCGTACAGGCCGACACCCTCAGCCCCTTGGAGGCGCTGAACCTGCTGTACCAGCTGAAGGCCAGACTGCAATGATCTCATTTTGACAGGGAGGTATCGTATGCCCCACATTCAGCAATTACCCGCCCATCTGGCGGACTTGATCGCCGCCGGTGAGGTGGTGGAGCGCCCTGCCTCCGTGTGCAAGGAGCTGTTGGAGAACGCGCTGGACGCCGGTGCGTCCGCCGTGTCGGCGGAGCTGGAAAAGGGCGGCTTGACGTATCTCCGCGTCACCGACAACGGCTGCGGCATTGCACCGGCGCAGCTCCCCACCGCCTTTCTCCGCCACGCCACCAGCAAGCTGCGCACCGCCGACGATCTTCACGCCATCGGCACGCTGGGCTTTCGCGGTGAGGCGCTGGCGGCCATCGCCGCCGTGGCACGGGTGGACATTTTCTCCCGCCAGCCGGAGACGGAGGAGGGCGCGAAGCTCCATTTGGAGGGCGGCGTACCATCGGAGGTCATCCCCGCCGGATGCCCCGTGGGTACCACCATCATCGTCCGCGACCTGTTTTTCAACACCCCTGCCCGCATGAAATTCATGAAAAAGGACAGCGCCGAGGGGGCGGCGGCCACCGCCATCGTCACCCAACTGGCGCTGAGCCACCCCGATGTGTCGTTCCGGCTGCTGCGGGACGGCACGGAGGTGCTGCACACACCGGGCAACGGCCAGCTCAAGGATACCATTTACGCCGCGCTGGGGCGTGACTTCGCCCTGTCGCTGCTGGACAGCGAGGGCAGCAGCGGCGCGGTGTCCCTGTCCGGCTTCGTCACCAGTCCCGCCGCCGGTCACGGCAGTCGGGCGCGGCAGTTCTTCTTCGTCAACGGGCGGCTGGTAAAGAGCCAGCTCCTGACCGCCGCCGTGGAGGAGGCCTACAAAAACCGGCTGCTGAAGGGCAAATTCCCCGGCTGCGCCCTCCACATCACGCTGCCCACCGATCAGGTGGACGTGAACGTCCACCCCGCCAAGACGGTGGTGAAGTTCGTGTCGGACAAGGCGGTGTTTGACGCGGTGTACTACACCGTAAAAGCTACGCTGGACGGCGAGGGCAAGCCGGAAAAACCGGCGGAGAAGCCCTTCTACCAGACCATGACGGCGCAGGAGTTCCTACGCCGCAGCGATACGCCGAAGGTAACGCCCACCGTGACCATCCCCGTGGGCAAGACCATCGGCAGCGCACCGGCAAAGCCCATCACGCCGGTAAAGCCGGTCACACCTGTACGGCCTGCGCCGGCGGCGCGGGAAGTTACCTTCTCCGATGTGGCGCCGGATCCCACCAAGCCCTTCTATGCGCCTACCGCCACCGAAGGGCTGGTGTACCGCATCGAGCCGCCGGTCTCCATGGCGGAGCCGGTCTCCCTGCCCGACTACGGCGAAAAGGCGGTACCGGAGACGCAGGAAGCGCCCCTCACGGCGGAACAGACCACCCTTCCCCTGCCCGATGCACCGGAGGGCGAAACGCCCTGGCGGATCGCCGGTGAGGTGCTGAAAACCTACATCATCTGCGAGGATGAGGCGGGCAGCGTGTGGCTGATCGACAAGCACGCCGCCCACGAGCGGCTGCGGTTTGACGCGCTGAAAGCCAACCCCACGCCGCCTATGGCGCAGCAATTGCTGACACCGGCGGCGGTGACGCTGGACAGCGAGGAATACGCCGCCGTGCTGGACAATCTGCCCCTGCTGGAGCGGTGCGGCTTCGGCTGCGAGGACTTCGGCGGCGGCACGGTGCTGGTGCGCTCCCTGCCAGATGACATCGACGCGGCAAGCGCCGGTGCCACGCTGGAGGAGATGGCGCAGAAGCTGCTGCTCCACAGCGCCGACCCCGACAGTCTGCGGGACGAGCTGCTCCACACCATCGCCTGCAAGAGCGCTATCAAGGCGGGCATGACCAGCGACATCACAGAGCTGGCAGCGCTGGCGCAGCGGGTACAGCGCGGCGACGTGCGCTACTGTCCCCACGGCCGCCCCGTAGCCGCCAAGCTGACGAAATACGAGATCGAGAAGATGTTCAAGCGGGCGTGATGATGCGCAAGGAGGTGTTCACCACGGAGACAACGAAACAACTCATCTGCGTGGTGGGGCCTACTGCCACGGGGAAGACGAAAATGGGCGTGGCGCTGGCGAAACGGTTCGGCGGCGAGGTGGTGTCGGTGGACTCCATGCAGATCTACCGCGGCATGACCGTAGGCACCGCTGCTCCCACCATCGACGAGATGGAGGGTGTGCCCCACCACATGATCGGTATCGCCGACCCCGCTGAAAGCTGGTCGGCCGCCCGCTTCGCCGCGGCGGCAGACGGGTGCATACAGGACATTCTCCAGCGGGGCAAGCAGCCCATTTTAGTGGGCGGCACCGGCTTGTATCTGGACGCCATTCTGCGGGGCACCGACTTTGCCGCCGGTCATCAGGGCGGTGAGACGCGCAAGCTCCTGCAAGACCGCCTTGCCCGCGAGGGTATACAACCCCTTTGGGAGGAACTCCGCAAGATCGACCCCGACAGTGCCGCACGGCTCCCTATGGGGGACGAAAAGCGCATCCTGCGGGCGCTGGAGGTCTATTTGGAGACCGGCGAGACCATCACCGAGCACGACCGCAAAAGCCGTCAGCGGCCCAGCCGCTACGAGGCGCTGTTCATCGGCCTTTCCTTCAAGGACAGGCAAGACCTGAAAGACCGCATCGACCGCCGTGTGGACGACATGGCCAACGCGGGACTGCTGGACGAGGTACGCGGCCTGTTGGCGCGGGGACTGCCCCGCACGGCTACGGCGTGGCAGGCCATCGGCTACAAGCAGTTCTTAGCGGCGGCAGACGGCCTTATCACCGAGGAAGAAGCGCTGGCGGAGGTAAAACTCCGCTCCCGCCAGTACGCCAAGCGGCAGTTGACGTGGCTCAGGCGGAACGAGGCCATTCATTGGGTCTTATGGGACAAAGAGCCGAATTTTCCGCTGGGGCTCCAAAATGCGACAGAATTCCTCCTGTCCTCCGGCGTATGCTGAGTAAAGGCGGGTATCCGCACTCAGCTACATAAAGGAGAACAGAAACCATGCAGAAAACCAACAACTTGCAGGACATCTTCCTCAACCACGCGCGAAAGGACAACGTCCCCGTGACGCTGTTCCTGATGAACGGCTTCCAGCTTCGCGGCACCATCAGCGGCTTCGACTGCTTCGTGGTGGTGCTGGACTCGGAGGGGAAGCAGCAGATCATTTACAAGCACGCCATCTCCACCATCGCGCCGGTTCGTCCGGTGTCGCTGCGGGAGGACTGACAGCCCCCACGGGGGCGAGGACACGACTATGAACGACACCCCCCAGGCAAGCAACGATAAGCGCTCATCACAGGCGCTGCGGATCCTGCCGCTGGTAGTACTGGCGGCGGTGCTGCTGTACTTTTCGCTGCAAATTTACAACTACTTCGCCGATCCCCTCACCACCACGCTGGTCTATGAAAGTCAGGCCGAGGACGTGGTGGTGCTGGACGGCTGGCTGGTGCGGACGGAGGAGACGCTCCCCGCCCAGAGCGGCACCATCAACCGCGAGGTGCAGGAGGGACAGAAGGTAGCGGTAGGGCAAACGGTGGCCACGGTGTACGGCGACGACAGCGCGCTGGACACCGTCAGCCGCATCGAAACGCTGGAGCTGCAAGCCCAGCAGTTGGAGTTCGCCCTGACCTCCTACCTCGACCCCGATGCCGCCCTGAAGCTGGACACCTCCATCACCGGCGACATTCTGACGCTGCGGCAGACGCTGAGCGGCGGCGACTATTCGGCGGCGGAGAGCGAGCTGGCGGCGCTGAAGGGCGCCGTGCTGAAGCGGGATCACGGCGCGTACAACAGCCAGTCGGATATCCAGTCGGAGCTGAAAGCGGTGGAGGCGGAGATCAAGACGCTGAAATCGTCCCTCTCCGGCGCGAAAGCCGTGAAAGCCCCTGCCTCCGGCACCTACTCCACCGTCTGTGACGGCTACGAGACGGTGCTGACGGAGGAATTCCTGGCCGCCGTCTCCCCCACCAGGCTGTCCGGCATACGACCGGCGGCAGAGAGCGGCAACGTAGGCAAGTTGATCTACGGCGACAAGTGGTACTACGCCGTGACGCTGAATAGCGACGATGCAGAGCTGCTGGCTTCGCTGGAACGGGTCACCGTCCGCATGGCCAAGGGCTTCGACCAGAGCATCCGCATGGCGGTGGAGTCGCTGTCCGGCGAGGAAAACGGCCAGAGGACGGTGGTGCTGTCCTCCAGCCGGTACTTAGCCCAGACCACGCTGCTGCGCCATCAGGCCGCCGACGCGGTGCTGCGCACCTATGAGGGGCTGCGCGTCCCCGCCAACGCCCTCCGCGTCAACGAGGACGGCGTTACCGGCGTCTACTGCGTGGACGGCGAAAACGCCCTGTTCCGGCCGGTGACGGTGGTCTATCAGGGCGAGAACTACGCGCTGGTTGCACCCACCGAGGATGCCGGCGACACGAGAACGCTCCGTGTCGGTGACGAGGTCATCGCCACCGCCGGTGAACTGTTTGACGGCAAGGTCATTCGATAAAGAGAGAAGGAGGACAGGATCCATGTCTATTCAGGAGAACATCGCCCGCATCCGCGCCGAGATCGACGCAGCCGCCCGGGAAACAGGCCGTACCGGTGCCGATATCACGCTGGTAGGTGCCAGCAAGATGAACGACGCTGCCGCCTGTCGGGAGGCCATCGCCGCCGGTATCGACGTGCTGGGCGAAAATCGGGTGCAGGAGATGACCGCCAAGCTGGCGGAAAACGCCTACGACGGCGCGCCCCTCCACTTCATCGGCCATTTGCAGCGCAACAAGGTGAAGCAGGTGGTGGGCAAGGCCGCCCTCATCCAGTCGGTAGGCTCGCTGGAGCTGCTGCGGGAGATCGACAAACAGGCGGAAAAGCTGGATATCGTGCAGGACATCCTGCTGGAGGTGAACATCGGCGGTGAGGAGGCCAAGAGCGGCTTTGCCCCCGACGCGGTGGAGGAAGCCGCCGCGCTGGCACTGGAGCTTGGCCATGTGCGGGTGCGGGGACTGATGACCATCCCCCCTGCCGACGCCACGCGGGAGGAAAATATGGTGTATTTTCAAAAAGTACATACACTATATGTTGACATAAACAGAAAAATGTATGATAATAAGCTTGAGTATGTTTCGATGGGCATGAGCGGCGATTTTGCCGATGCCATCCGCGCCGGCAGCAACATGGTGCGGGTAGGCACCGCCATCTTCGGCGCACGCCACTACGCATGATAAACAGCGGGAGGTAACTGTCATGGGCTTTATGGACGAGCTGAAAAAGATCATTCACCCCTACGATGACGAGGATTACGACTACGAGGACGATTTCGAGGAACCGAAGAGCGAGTCCCGCGCCTTCTTCGAGGAGCGCCGCGAGGAACGCCGCAGCGAGGATCACCGCAGCGAGGAGCGCCGCAGTGAGGATCGCCGGAACAAGGTGGTGAACATCCACGCCACCACCCAGCTCAAAGTGGTGCTGGTGAAGCCGGAGCGGTTCGAAAACGCCTCGGAGATCGCCGACCATCTGAAAGAGAAGCGCACCGTGGTGCTGAATCTGGAGTCCACCAACAAGGACGTGGCGCGGCGGCTCATCGACTTCCTCTCCGGTGTGGCCTATGCCGGCGAGGGCAAGATCAAGAAGGTGGCGGCCAACACCTACATCATCACGCCCTATTCCGTGGACATCATGGGCGATCTCATCGACGAGCTGGAAAACA
>CAZTHY010000034.1:0-10562 GCA_964613205.1 uncultured Oscillospiraceae bacterium | reverse complement strand
CAACACGATTTCCAGTCGTGCTCGTTATGACCTCTTCGATACCACTGCATATTCAGTTCGCTGACAAACAGCATGGACTATTATAGCAAAATTCCGCCATTTGTCAAGATGCTATTTTCGTTTTATGCGAAAATTTACGCCGAGTTCGGTATGAACGAAAATACTTTCCAAATCTGTCGAAAAACACTTGTCAGCCATGAAAAAAGAATATATAATGAGAGAGAACGTGCCAAGGTACGGGCAGAGGCCGTTAAGTTTCCGCTAAGATTTTGCCAAGGGGAACTAAAAAGCCGCTGCCCCGCTCTGACCGTTCCGCCGTGTGATGCGGCGTCCAACGCGAATCAAGTGTAAAGGTGAAAGAGAATGGAAAAAAAGAAGAAGACAAGGTTTATTGTGGGGTGGCTGCTCATCACGGCTGCACTGCTGGCCGGTTCTCTCCTTGTCCCGGGACACGGGAAGTCGGAATCGGTGCAGGAGGCCATGCGTGACGCAGTGCTCCACGAAGCCAACAAGATCAGCCTGTTCGGGCTGAAAGACGTGAACCCCGCCTATATCTCGTCACTGGTGGTGGTACTGGTCATTCTGCTGGCGGCGGTGCTGCTGCGGATCTTCGTCATCCCCCGCTTCAAGATGGTGCCGGGCAAGCTCCAGCTGGCCATCGAGACGGTGGTGGGCATCTTCGATGACATGGCCAAGGGCAACAGCCCCCACCGCTACGGTTTCCTCAGCGCCTATGCCTTCGGTGCCGGTGTGTACATCTTCGTAGGCACCGTCTTCGAGCTGTTCGGCTTCCAGGCCATCACCACCAACGGCCACACCATCGCGCTGCCCGCCCCGCTGTCGGACGTGAACGCCGCCATTTCGCTGGGCTGCCTGTCCTATGGTGTTATCCTGGTGGGCGGTATCATAGCCAACGGAGCCAGCGGCGCAGGCAAGGCACTGAAAGACTTCTCCCTGCCCCTGTCCATGAGCTTCCGACTGTTCGGTGCGCTGCTCAGCGGCCTGCTGGTGACGGAGCTGGTGTACTACTATGTGGCGCTGAGCTTCGTGGTGCCGGTGATCATCGGCGTGCTGTTCACGCTGCTCCACGCCCTCATTCAGGCGTATGTGCTGACGACGCTGACCACCATGTTCTACGGCGAGTCTACGGAGAAGCACGAGCCTAAGCCTAAAAAAGCCAAAAAGATCAAAACAAAAGAAATCAAAACTGCTGTAAATTGACGGAGGAGAGAAAACCATGAAAAAGACCAACAAGAAGTTTATTGCCCTGCTGCTGTGCCTGGTGCTGGCACTGACCGCCATGTGCGGCGTCGTCGCTTTCGCTGATACCGAACCCGCTGCCGCTGAGACCGTCGAGGTCGCCGAGACTGCCGAGAGCAACGTTGACGGCGATAAGGCCATCGCTTCCGCCATCGCCATCGGTATTGCCGCCTGCGGCGGTGCCATCGGTATGGGTATGGCCATTTCCAAGTCCGCCGAGGGTATTGCCCGTCAGCCGGAGGCCGGCGGTGCCATCCGTACCACCATGATGCTGGGTCTGGTGTTCCTTGAGACCGTTGTTATCTACGCCCTGCTGGTGGTCATCCTCATCATCTTCGTGCTGTAAGCAAAGGGGGAGACAGTATGGGAATCCCACTGAATATCGATTGGCAGCAGATTCTGCTCCATCTCTTTAACTTTTCCATCCTCACCGGCGGACTCTATCTCATTCTCTTCAAGCCGGTGAAGGACTTTATGAACAAGCGTGTCCAGCACTATGCCGACATGGAAAACGCCGCCGTGGAGCGTGAAAAGGCTACCTCCGAAATGGAGGAGGCCATGCGCCGCCGCGAGGCCGATTTCGACAGCGAGCTGGAAGAGAAGCGCATCGCCGCCGCCAAGGAGGCGGAGGTGTACGCCGCCGCCCAGCGTGCCGACGCACAGGCACAGGCGGACAAGATCATCGCCGCCGCCCGTGAAAACGCCGAGAGCGACCGCAGAAAGATCGTGGACGAGGCCAACCGTGAGGCCGTGGCCATCGCCGAGAGCGCGCTGGAGAAGCTGCTGGCGGCGGAGACCGCCCGCGCCTACGACAGCTTCGTGACCGCCGCCGAAGGGGAGGAGAGCCATGAACAGTGAGCCCCGCCTGACGGCAGTTCTGCTCAGCGCCTGCCCTCCCAGCGACGCCCAGCAGCGCCGCATGGAGGAGGTGCTGGCGAAAAAGTACGGCTGCCCCGTTGATCTGACGTGGCAGGAGGACACCTCCGCGGCCGGTGGCTTCCGCATCCGTGTGGGTACGGAGATCATCGACTGGACGGCGGAGGGTCGTCTCAGCCAGTTGAAGGACAAGCTGGCGTCTCTCCGCCCCGGTGAGGGCAACGTCATCTCTCTCATCCGCGACACCGTGCGGGACTGGAAGCCGGAAGTGGTTTCCCGCGAGGTGGGCAGCGTGGTGACGGTGGCGGACGGTATCGCCTATGTGGAGGGACTGGCCAGCGCCACCTACGGCGAGATCCTGCTCTTTGAGGGCGGTATCCGCGGCATGATTCAGGAGCTGCGCGGCAGCCGCATCGGCTGCATCCTCTTTGGCCGCGTGGAAGAGGTCAGCGAGGGTACGCCCGTCTACCGCACCGGCAAGACCGCCGGTATCGGCGTGTCCGATGCCATCGTGGGTCGTGTGGTGGACGCGCTGGGCGCACCCATCGACGGCGGCGGCGACATCCCCGTGGATGCCTACCGCATGATCGAAAGCCCCGCCCCCGGCATCATCGACCGCCAGCCGGTGAACACCCCCATGCAGACCGGCATTTTGTCCATCGACTCCATGTTCCCCATCGGTCGGGGCCAGCGTGAGCTGATCATCGGCGACCGTCAGACCGGCAAGACCGCCATCGCCATCGACACCATTCTCAACCAAAAAGGCAAGAACATGATCTGCGTCTACGTTGCCATCGGCCAGAAGGCCAGCTCCGTGGCACAGATCGCGGAGCTGCTGCGCCGCCATGACGCCATGGAGTATACCACCATCGTCTGCGCCGGTGCCGGTGAGTCCGCGTCCATG
This sequence comes from uncultured Oscillospiraceae bacterium, assembly GCA_964613205.1. GTDB lineage: Bacteria > Bacillota > Clostridia > Oscillospirales > Oscillospiraceae > Vescimonas. The sequence continues at coordinate 7,522 of CAZTHY010000034.1, read as the reverse complement.
CAGTATATCGCCCCCTACGCCGGTGCCGCCATCGGTGAGTACTTCATGCACAAGGGCAAGGACGTGCTCATCGTCTACGACGATCTCAGCAAGCACGCCATCGCCTACCGCGCGCTGTCCCTGCTGCTGGGTCGTTCCCCGGGACGCGAAGCCTACCCGGGCGACGTGTTCTACCTCCACTCCCGCCTGCTGGAGCGGGCGGCTCGTCTCAGCGACGAGCGGGGCGGCGGCAGCATGACCGCGCTGCCCATCGTGGAGACGCAGGCAGGCGACGTGTCGGCCTACATCCCCACCAACATCATCTCCATCACCGACGGTCAGATCTTCCTGGAGAGCAGCCTGTTCTTCTCGGGACACCGCCCCGCCGTCAACGTGGGTCTGTCCGTGTCCCGTGTGGGCGGCGCCGCCCAGACCAAGGCCATGAAGAAGGCCGTGGGCACGCTGCGTCTCGACCTGGCGCAGTACCGCGAGATGGAGGTCTTTACCCAGTTTTCCAGCGATCTGGACGAGGATACCAAGCAGCAGCTGGCCTATGGCCAGAGCCTGATGTACATCCTCCGTCAAGGCCGCAGCAGCCCCCTGTCTCAGGCACAGCAGATCATCACGCTGGTGACCGCCATGGCCAAGGTGTATCAGAAGCTGCCCATCGGGCAGGTGCTGGACTTCCAAAAGTACCTGCTGGCCGCCTACGACTCCGCCCAGCAGCCTCTGCTGCGGGATCTGGACGGCGGCGCGGCGCTGACGGACGAGGTGAGAGCGCAGATCGTCACCTTCTCCAACACCACTTTGGAGCGGTTCCGGCGCGCAGGCGGGCGGTGAGCGTATGGCAAGCACCAGTGAGATCCGCCGCCGCATTGCCAGCGTCCGGCAGACCCAAAAGATCACCCACGCCATGTACCTCATCTCCCAGTCCAAGCTGCGTAAGGCCAAGCAGGACCTGAGCAACACCCGCCCCTACTTCGAGGCGCTGCAAGATGAGATCGGCCGTGCCTTCAACGCCGACGCCACGGTGGACAGCCGCTATCTGGAGCCCGCCGTGCCCAAGGCGAAGCAGGAGCCGCTGCATCCCGCCTGCCTGCTCATCACCGCCGACAAGGGTCTGGCCGGTGCGTATAACCAAAACGCCATCCGGCAGGCACAGCAGCTTTTGGAGACGTATCCCGACACCACGTTCTATGTGGTGGGCGAATATGGCCGCCGCTGGTTCGCCCAGCGGAACATCCCCATCCAGCGCAGCTTCCTCTACACGGCGCAGAACCCCACGCTGGGACGCGCCCGTCAGATCGCAGAGCTGCTGCTGGAGGAGTACGACGAGGGACACATCAACGGTGTCATCGTCGTGTATACCGATATGAAAAACGGTCTGGAGGCGGTGGTGCGTCAGGCGCAGCTCCTGCCGCTGCACCGTGAGCGGTTCTACGATGCCGCCAAACGTGTGGCCAACGAGGAGAAGGAATACGAGTTCATCCCCTCTGCCGCCGCCGTGGTGGACAGCGCCGCCCGCAGCAGCCTGACCGGCTACATTTACAGCGCGCTGGTGGACAGCTTTTGCAGCGAACAGAGCGCCCGCATGACCGCCATGAACGCGGCGGATCAGAACGCGGAGGAGCTGCTGCGTGACCTGTCCGTCCAGTACAATCGGGCGCGTCAGGCCGCCATCACTCAGGAGATCACCGAGGTCTCCGCCGGTGAGCGTGCCCAGCGCAGCAAGAAAGAAAAGGAGGGCAGCCTTACATGAAACAAGGCACCATTACGGGCATTTCCGGCCCTGTTATCGACGTGCGCTTCCCGGAGGGCACACTGCCCGCCATCAACGAGGCACTGACCGTGGAAATGGGCGGCACCACCTACACCATGGAGGTGGAGCAGCATTTGGAGAACAAGACCGTCCGCTGCGTCATGATGGCCGGCAGTGACGGCCTCGGCTGTGGCCTTACCGTCACCGCCACCGGCCACGGCATCGCCGTTCCCGTAGGCGAAAAGACGCTGGGGCGTATGTTCAACGTGCTGGGTCAGCCCATCGACGGCCAGCCGCCGGTGGACGAATCCGCACCCCGCTGGGAGATCCACCGCAGTGCTCCCACCTTTGCCGAGCAGATGCCCGCCGCCGACATTCTGGAGACCGGCATCAAGGTCATCGACCTGATCGAGCCCTATCCCAAGGGCGGCAAGATCGGCCTGTTCGGCGGCGCCGGCGTAGGCAAGACGGTGCTCATTCAGGAGCTGATCCACAACGTGGCCATGGAGCACGGCGGCTATTCCATCTTCACCGGTGTCGGTGAGCGCAGCCGTGAGGGCAACGACCTGTGGGGCGAAATGCAGGAGAGCGGCGTGTCCGACAAGACGGCGCTGGTGTTCGGTCAGATGAACGAATCCCCGGGCGTCCGTATGCGCGTGGCGCTGTCGGGTCTGACCATGGCGGAGTACTTCCGCGACGAGGAGCACAAGGATGTGCTGCTGTTCATCGACAATATCTTCCGTTTCGTGCAGGCTGGCAGTGAGGTCTCCACCCTGCTGGGGCGTATGCCCTCCGCCGTGGGCTATCAGCCTACGCTGGCAGGGGAGATGGGCGCTTTGCAGGAGCGCATCACCTCCACCAAGAACGGTTCCGTCACCTCCGTGCAGGCGGTGTACGTCCCCGCCGACGACCTGACTGACCCCGCCCCCGCCACCACCTTCTCCCACCTGGATGCCACCACGGTGCTGAGCCGTAAGATCGCCGAGCAGGGCATTTACCCCGCCGTCGATCCGCTGGAGTCCACCTCCCGCATTCTGGAGCCGGACATCGTAGGCGAGGAGCACTACAACATCGCCCGCGCCGTCCAGTCCACGCTGCAAAAGTACCGTGAATTGCAGGACATCATCGCCATTTTGGGTATGGAGGAGCTGAGCGACGAGGATAAAAAGACCGTCGCCCGCGCCCGCCGCATCCAGCGCTTCCTGTCCCAGCCCTTCTTCGTAGCGGAGAAGTTCACCGGCGCACAGGGCGCTTTCGTGCCGCTGCACGAGACGCTGCGGGGCTTCAGGGAGATCCTCTCCGGCGCTATGGACGACTATCCCGAGGCCGCGTTCTTCAACTGCGGCACCATCGACGACGTGAAGCGCAAGGCCGAGGCCATGAAGAAAGGCGGTATGTGATGGACGCCACCTTCCATCTGGACATTCTGGCGGCCAGCGTCCCCTTCTTTCGGGGCGAGGTCACGTCGCTGGTGCTGCCGGTGGAGGACGGTGCCATGGGCATTTTGGCGGGACACTGCAACGCCGTGGGCGCCGTCAAGGCCGGTGAAGCTCACTTCACCACCGCCGACGGCGAGACGCGCCGTGCCGCCGTGGCGCCCGGGATCTTCAAGATCGACGGCGACCGTGTCGTGGTGCTGGTGGATGCCGCCGAGCGTCCCGAGGACATCGACGTGAACCGTGCCCTCCGCGCCCGCGAGGAAGCGGAGGAGCAGATACGCCAAAAGCGCAGCATGGCGGAGTACAACATCGCACAGGGCAATCTCGCCCGTGCCCTCAACCGCCTCCGCGTCAGCGGAAGAATGTAAGCAAAAAAAGAAACGCCGCAAGGCGTTTCTTTTTTTAATAAAAAGCCTCCCCTTACTTGTAAGGGGAGGTGGCATTTGCGAAGCAAATGACGGAAGGGATAGCCCCGCCGCAGCGGAATCCCCTCAGTCAGCGCTTCGCGCTGCCAGCTCCCCTTGTTTACAAGGGGAGCCTAATTATTGCTACAAGAGCTTGCTTATCCCCACGAACAGACACCCCAGCAGGAAGAAGGCCAGCAGCATGGCGGCGATGTTGCGCCAGAAGCGTTTGACACCCAGTCGGGGGTAGTCCATGAAGGGATAGGGATACAGGTCGTTGGTGTGGCCGATAGGCTTGCCGGTCTGCGCCCGCACCATGGCGAAGGCGAAATACAGCAGCGGCAGCACCAGCCACAGTGCGCCGTGGAGCAGGGTGAGGCCGCTCTTGTCCTGCCACAGCAGCCACTGCACCACCACCATCCACGGGATGAGGTAATGCACCCACACGTTGCCAAACGTGCCGGCACCCAGCGCCTTGAGACCGTCCTCACCGTACTTTTTCGCCGTAGGCACCAGTACCCAGTGGAAGATCAGGTGGGTGACGTAGATGGTCAGCGTCACGGTCAGCGCCGTGGCAGGGGCGGAGAGGAACCGGAACAGACCGCCGTCGGGGTCGTGTCCGGCAGCGCCCAGCAGCAGCTCGTAAAACACCGCCAGCACGTTGCTCAGGTTGGTGTAGTAGCAGAAGAATCCATCGCGTATGCGCCGCTTGGCGATCAGCCCACTGTGGAACAGCAGTCCCATGAACCCCAGCAGGAAGATGACCAGCGCCGAAAGCCGCAGCATCATTGTGCGTTCATCTCCTTCAGAAGGGCGATCTCCCTGGCGTAGCCCTCCAATTCGTTGGGCGTTTCCAGCACGAAGGGCAGCCCCGCCAGCGCCGGATGGCGCACCACGCGACCCAGCGCCTCCGCACCCAGATAGCCCTCGCCGATGCGGGCGTGGCGGTCTTTATGGGCGCCCAGCGGGTTGAGACTATCGTTGACGTGGACGGCTTTCAGCCGGTCAAGACCTATCACGCGGTCGAACTCCGCCAGCACGCCGTCCAGGTTGCCGGCGATGTCGTACCCCGCGTCGGAGACGTGGCAGGTGTCGAGACACACGCCCAGCTTGTCGTTCAGATCCACACGGTCGATGATCTCCCGCAGCTCCTCGAACCGGCTGCCCACCTCGCTGCCCTTGCCCGCCATGGTCTCCAGCAGCACGGTGGTGTGGATGTCGGGGGTGAGGATGGCGTTCAGCGTCTCTGCGATTTGGGTGATGCCGGTCTCGATGCCCTGACCGGTGTGGCTGCCCGGGTGGAAGTTGTACACGTTGCCCGGGACGAACTCCATCCGCTGCAAATCGTCCGCCAGCGTCAGACGGGCAAACTCACGGGTATGCTCGTCCTTGGAGCAGGGGTTGATGGTGTAGGGGGCGTGCGCCACCAGCGTGCCGAAGTGGTGTTCCTCCGCCAGTTGGAGGAAAGCGGCCACGTCGGCGGGGTCGATGGCCTTGGCCTTGCTGCCCCGCGGGTTGCGGGTGAAAAACTGGAAGGTGTTGGCGCCGATGGACAGCGCCGTGCGCCCCATGGCGGTGAAACCGTCGGAGGCGGAGAGGTGACAGCCGACAAAAAACATAGTTACTCCTTTTCCCGCAGCCATACCGTGGCCGCGTCCGCTTTGCCGTTTTCGATGGTGAGCACGCCGCAGGTGGGACGCATACCGTCCCCCGCCGCCCCGGGATTCAGCGTCAGCAGCGTGCCGTCGTTGTCCACCAGCGGACGGTGGGTGTGACCGAACAGCAGCACCGCTGCGCCGTACTCCCGCGCGGCGTACATGGCCGCCATAGGGGAGTTCTTCACGTTGCGGGTGTGGCCGTGGAGCAGGAAGATACGCACGCCGCCCAGCTCGATAAGCCGCTCCGGTGTGTCAAAGCTGCCCCAGTCGCAGTTTCCCGGGACACCCTCCATGGGGAGGCGGGGAAATTCCAAACGCAGCGCTTCCAGGTCCCGCTGGCAGTCGCCCAGATGCAGCACATAGTCCGGCGCTGTCCGCTCCACCGCCGTGATGAGATTATCCACCCGACCGTGGGAGTCGGACACCACCAAAATACGCATACCGGACGTGCTCCTTACAAAATATTTGCCCCATTATAACACAAATCCATTGAAAACTCAATTCCTATCGGGTATGATAAAAGAAAACAAGCAGAAAAGTGAGGGCATACTATGACAGGCGGCATTGTGGAGCTGGATCTCCACGGCATGAACACGTATCAGGCGCAGATCGCCATCGACGCGGCGCTGCGCAGAGCAGGCGGCGGCACCTACCGTCTGCGGCTTATCCACGGCTACCACGGCGGCACCGCCATTCGGGATATGCTGTGGACGACGTACACCCACCGCGGCGACGTGCGGCGGCTGGTCAGCGTCAACGAAGGCACCACCGACTTGGTATTAAGGGAGTTTTGACCATGAAGATCGCGCAGGTACAAATGCACGTCACCGCCGATAAGGGCGAGAACCTCCGCCGCGCCGCCGCGCTCATCGAAAGCGCCGGTGAGGTGGATATGGCCATGCTGCCGGAGATGTTCTGCTGTCCCTACGACAACGGTTGCTTCCGGCAATACGGCGAGACGGAGGGCGGCGAAGCGTACCGGTTCCTCTCCGCACTGGCCAAGGAGCGCCGTATCTGGCTGGTGGGCGGCTCCATCCCCGAGCTGGAAGGGGAGCGGGTGTACAACACCTGCTACGTTTTTGATCCCGACGGCGTTTGCGTAGCCAAACACCGGAAGATGCACCTGTTCGACATCGACGTGAAGGGCGGCCAGTCCTTCCGCGAGTCCGCCGTGCTGTCGGCGGGGCGGGAGGTCACTACGTTTGATACGCCGTGGGGCAGGATGGGCGTGTGTATCTGCTTCGACCTGCGGTTTCCGGAGCTGAGCCAGCTCATGACGCTGGCAGGGGCGAAGGTCATACTGGTGCCCGCCGCCTTCAACCGCACCACCGGCCCTGCCCACTGGGAGCTGCTGTTCCGCCAGCGGGCGGTGGATACCCAGTGCTTCACCGTAGGCACCGCCCCTGCCGCCGACGAAAGTGCGGCCTATATCTCATGGGGACACTCCATCGTCTGCGACCCCTGGGGCACGGTGCTGCACCACTGCGGCGAGGAGGAGACGGTGGCGGTGACGGAGCTGGATCTCCGCCGTGTGGACGAGGTGCGGCAGCAGCTGCCGCTGCTGCACGCACGGAGAAAAGATATCTACGACCTGCACAAAAAATGATTGCAATTTTTGTGCAAATAGTGTAGTATACAAAGCAAGAATTTTTTAGGGAACGGAGGAACAAAAAGATGAAGTACACCGAGATGACGCTGGAGCAGCGTCAGGCGGAATACGCCGCCGTCAAGTCCGCCTATGAAGCCAAGAAAGCGCTGGGTCTCAAGCTGAATATGGCTCGCGGCAAGCCCGGGAAAGCCCAGCTGGACATGGTGATGGACATTTTCGACGTGCTGAAAACGCCGGAGGACTACATTTCCGACGGTATCGACACCCGCAACTACGGCGAAGTGGCCGGTATCCCCGCCGCCAAGGTGCTGTTTGCCGACATTCTGGGCTGCCGCCCCGCGCAGGTGTTCGTCGGCGGCAACGCCAGCTTGCAGCTGATGTATGACGCGGTGGCCAAGGCCTTCACCAACGGTCTGCTCCACAGCGAGAAGCCCTGGAAGGAGCAGGGGAAGATCAAGTGGATCTGCCCCGTCCCTGGCTACGACCGCCACTTCAAGGTCACGGAGTCGCTGGGCGTGGAGATGATCTCCGTCCCCATGACCGCCGAAGGCCCCGATATGGACATGGTGGAGCAGCTCATTCAGGATCCGGCGGTGAAGGGTATGTGGAACGTGCCCAAGTACTCCAACCCCGAGGGAGTGGTGTACTCCGCCGAGACGGTGCGCCGCCTGGCC
>CAZTHY010000033.1:0-10575 GCA_964613205.1 uncultured Oscillospiraceae bacterium | reverse complement strand
ACCTCAGCTCCGCTTCGCTCCCGCACGCCCCAGTGTGCGCACTGGGGTGCCCTTTGAAAAGGGGGGCTTTTTTTCGCCGCGGTGCGGCGAAACGGCGGGGTGAGGTCACCCCGCCCTACGTCCCGTTTACCGCAATCCGGTTGTAGGGCGGGACCAATGTGTCCCGCCGGAACACCCCTCCGCCGTTATATTCTCCGGAAGAACTTGCTCTGTGCGGGTACATCGTGATACTATTATGGGGATAACGACAGGAGGTATCCGCCATGAAATTCGGCTCTGTGGGTGCGGTGATCGCCGCCGCCAGCAAGAAGGACGCTGTGCCGCTGCTGAAAGTGGGCAGCATTCCCATCGTCCGGCGGATCGTGCTGACGCTGCAGCAGGCGGGCGTGTTCCCTATCGTGGTGGTAACAGGCACGGAGGAGCTGGAGGTCACCCATCAGGTGGCGCCGCTGGGTGTGGTGTTCATTCAGAATACGGAGTATGAGCGGCCGGAGCTGTTTTCCTCTGCCAAGCTGGGGCTTTCCTACTTGCAGGGCAAGTGCGATCGGGTGGTGTTCACGCCGGTGAACGCCCCTATGTTCTCCGCCGAGACGCTGCAAACGCTGCTCTCCTGCGACGATGACATCGTCACGCCCACCTATGACGGGCGGGGCGGTCACCCCATCGTCCTCAGCGGCGGCGCGCTGCCCTATATCCTGTCCTACGACGGGCCGGACGGTCTGCGGGGTGCGGTGCGCCGGTGGGACGGCAGCAAGCGGCGCATCCCCGTGGCGGATGCCGGCGTGCTGATGAGCGTCCACAACGAGCCGGAGCTGCGGCAGCATTTGCAGGAGCATAACGACTCGCTGCTGACGCCTACGGTGAAGATCAGCATCGACAGGGAGAATATGTTCCTCAACTCCCGCCTGAAGCTGCTCTTGTTCCTCATTGCCGACCTGCACTCCGTGCGGCAGGCGTGTCTCCACATGGGGCTTTCCTGCCAAAAGGCGTGGGACATGATCAACCGGCTGGAACGGGAGCTGGGCTACGCCGTGGTCACACGGCAGCATGGCGGCAAAAACGGCGGCAACACCGATCTGACGGAGCGGGGCGAGCGGCTGATGTACGCCTTCCAGCACTATGAGGATGAGGTGCGGAACTTCGCCCAGCAGCGCTTTGGCGCGCTGTTTCGGGACACCGGCCTCCTATGATAACTGCACAAAACGAAAACGCTCTTTTTCGGCGTGTACTTCTCAGGAAGTATTTGAACGCACGGAAAAGAGCGTTTACAATTAAACCAGCGTTATTCTGATTTGAGGAGAACGATACCTATGCAGGAAAAACAGTCCGTGACCCACGGCACGGCCAGCCGCCGCATCGGCGGGCTGATCGTGGCGGCGGGGCTTTCCAGCCGGATGGGAGATTTCAAGCCGCTGATGCCGCTGCGGGGCAAAACACTGATCGAAAACACCATTGATTCGCTGCTGCTGTGCGGCGTCGCCCCCATCGTGGTGGTGCTGGGACACCGGCGGCAGGACATGGAGGCCATTCTGAAAAGCCGCTATCTGGGCGATACGCTGACGCTGGCATACAACGACGATTTCGCCGCTACCGATATGCTGGCCTCCGTGAAGATCGGCCTTGCTGCCATGCCGCCCTGCGACGCCTTTTTCCTGCTGCCGGGTGATATGCCGGTGGTGGCCAAGGAGACGTTTCTGGCGGTGTACCGCGCCATGCCGGAGACGGTACCCGCCATCGCCTTTCCCACGTTGGACGGCCACCGCAAGCATCCGCCGCTGATCGACAGCCGCTTCCTTCCCGACATCCTGCACTACGAGGGGCAGGAGGGACTGCGGGGCTTCTGGAAGCTCCACGAGGAGTCCGTCGTCACCGTGCCGGTGGACGACGTAGGCTGCTGGACGGATCTGGACACCTTTGCACAGTATTCCCGCTGTGTACAGCGGTATCAGGGATAACATCAAAAAGGAGGAATCTGCATTGCATACCATTTCCAACTCTGTCGTAAAGAAAGACCATGCACCTAAGATGGAGGGGCGTTCCGTCTACGTCAGCGACATCGACAAGCATGGTGTCCTCTGCGGCAAAATGCTCCGCTCCCGGTATGCGCGGGCGAAGCTGCTGGCCGTCAAGGTACCCGACCTGCCGGACGGCTACTACTATGTGGACAGAAACGATGTCCCCGGCGACAACAACGTGAACATCGTCATGGACGACACGCCGGTCTATGCCCGTGAGACGGTGGAGTACATCGGTGAGCCCATCGGCATGGTCTGCGGCCCCGACGAGGCCGTCTGCGCCGACATTCTCCGCCGCATCGAGGTGACGTATGAGGAGCTGGAGCCGGTGCTGGATCTGCGTAAGGCGGACGAGGTATTCTTCAACTATGAGTACGAAAAGGGCGACATCGACAAGGCCTTTGCCGAGGCGGACAAGGTCTACACCGAGGAGTTCGAGACCGGCTATCAGGATCAGACGTATCTGGAGACCCAGGGCATGATGGCGGAGCCGGAGGAGGGCGGCAGAATGTTCGTCCACGGCTCCATGCAGTGTGCCTATTACGTCCACGGTGCCGTCATGCGGGCGCTGAACTGCGGCCCCGCCGACGTACATATCCATCAGGACGTCACCGGCGGCGGCTTCGGCGGCAAGGAGGCGTTCCCCTCCATTCTCGGCTGTCAGGTGGCGGTAGCCGCCAAAAAGTGCGGCAAGCCCGTCCGCTGCGTCTTTGACCGGCGGGAGGATCTGGAATTCACCTCCAAGCGCCATCCCTCCCTCTGCACCTACAAGGTAGCGGTGAAGGACGGCAAAGTCACCGCCATGGACATCGACGTAAAGTTCAACGGCGGCGCGTATACCACCCTGTCCGCCGTGGTGCTGCAGCGCGGCATCATCTGCGCCAACGGCGTGTACAACGTGGAGAACCTCCACGTCCATGGCCGCGCCCTCAAGACCAACACCACCCCCTGCGGAGCCTACCGCGGTTTCGGCGCACCGCAGACCTTCTTCGCCGTGGAGATGATGATGGATCACATCGCCCGCGATCTGGGCGTGGACACGCTGGAATTCAAGGAAGCCCACATGGTCAGGCAGGGCGACGCCACCTCCACCTCCGGCAAGTATCACTTCCCCGTCCCCCTGCCCGCCATGGTGGACGAGGTGGACAAGGCCTGCGACCTTCGCCGCAAGCACAAGGAGTATGCCAAGCCGCAGACAGGCCGCTATCGCCGTGGTATCGGCTTCTCCGCCCACTTCCACGGTGCCGGTTTCACCGGCTCCGGCGAGCGTGATCTCATCAAGGCCGTGGCACGGCTGCACAAGTATAAGGACGGCACCGTGGAGATCCTGGCCTCCAACGGCGAGATCGGTCAGGGCCTGCGCACCACCTTCCCCAAGATCGTGGCACATGAGCTGAACCTCCCGCTGGAAAAGGTGTTTTACGACCATCCCGACACCTCCCGCGTGCCGGACTCCGGCCCCACCGTGGCCTCCCGCTCCCTGATGACCGTAGGCGAATTGCTGCGCCGCGCCGCCATCAAGCTGCGCACCGAATGGGAGGACGGCAAGGATCAGATCGTGGAGGAGCGCTTCACCGAGCCGGACTTCATGATCCCCTTCTATCTGGACAAGTTCCGCGGCGACGCCTACCCCACCTACGCCTGGGGCGCACAGGCCATCGAGGTGGAGGTGGACACCTACACCGGCACCGCCAAAATCCTGGGCGCGTATGCCTCCTTTGATGTGGGCACGCCTATGGACTACAACATCGTCATGGGTCAGATGGAGGGCGGCTTCCTGCAGGGCATCGGCTACGCCTCCACCGAGTTCATGAACTACGACGACAAGGGCCGCATCCGCAACAATTCCTTCTCCGACTATCTCATCCCCACCGCCGTGGACGTGCCGGTACTGAACTGCCAGCTCCACGTGGAGGAATATCCCTTCGGCCCCTACGGTGCCAAGGGTGCCGGTGAGCTGCCGCTGGTGGGCGCCGCGCCCGCCTATGTGGAGGCCGTCGAACAGGCGCTGGGCGGCGACATCCGGCTGCACCACGCACCGTTCACCGCCGAGGACACCATCAAGGCTCTGGCAAAGGAGGAAGCGTAACATGAATGACATCAAGTTCCTGCTCAACGGCAAGGAGACCGTCTACACCGGCTCCGCCACCGATCGTCTGCTGGATGTCCTGCGGGACACCTATCGCTGCACGTCCGTGAAGTGCGGCTGCAAGGAGGGCGAGTGCGGTGCCTGCTCCGTCCTGCTGGACGGCAAGCTCATCAACTCCTGCTGCGTGGCCATGGGCGCCGTAGAGGGCAGCACCGTGGTGACGCTGGAGGGCTATCGCGAGACGGCACGCTTCGCCGTGCTGGACAAGGCATTTGCCGAAGTGTCCGCCGTACAGTGCGGCTTCTGCACCCCCGGTATGGTGCTGGCGGCGGAGAGCATCCTCTCCGTCAACCCCCACCCCACCGAGGAGGACATCCGTGTCGGTATGTCCGGCAACCTGTGCCGCTGCACGGGCTACAACGCCATTGTAAACGCCATCATGAACGCGGCAAAGGAGGGTAACGGACTATGGTAAACGGATACGCACCGAAAACGCTGGCCGAAGCGCTGACGCTTCGCAGCCAGTACGATCTCGTCCCCTACGCCGGCGGCACCGACCTGATGGTGGAGAACCGGCAGGGTGTCAGCTATCTCTTCGTGGGCAAGGTGGCGGAGCTGAAGCACATCTCTGCCGATGCGGATTACGTCCGTATCGGCGCAGCGGTGACCTACACCGAGGCGCTGGCCAGTGACTTCGTCCCCGCGCTGATGAAGGAGGCCATCTCCCGCATTGCCGCCCCCGCCATCCGCAACGCCGGCACCTTCGGCGGCAATCTGGGCAACGGCTCCGCCAAGGCGGACTCCGTCCTCATCGAGTTTGTCACCGGCGCGAAGCTGCGTCTCGTGTCCGAAAAGGGCGAGCGCCTCGTGGACGTGGACAAGTTCTATTTGGGCCGCAAGAAGCTGGATCTCCACCGTGATGAGCTGATCGCGGAGATCCTGCTGCCCAAGGCCGGTATCGACGACTATTACTACAAGAAGGTGGGCGGCCGCAACGCGCTGGCCATCTCCCGCGTGTCCTTCGCCGGACTTCTCTCCGTGGAAAACGGCGTCATCACCCGCTTCACCGCCGGTTTCGGCGCGGTGGCCGACACGGTGCTGCGCTTCCCCGAGCTGGAAGCCATGCTGGTGGGCAGGACGGTGGCCGAGGCCAAGGCCGTCAAGGCTGACGTGCTGCAAGCCTACTGCGACAAGCTGGTGCTGACCCGTGGCCGCGTCAGCGCCGAGTACCGCAAAACCGTCTGCATGAACCTGCTGGGCGATTTCCTGACGGAAAAGGGCATCTGAACGACAAACAGCAAGACCTCCGGCGCAGGCCGGAGGTCTTGGCTTTTTCATGAGATAAAGAAGGTGGCGTACAGGGAGGTGTCGTTCAGCGATGCCAGCATTTGCAGCGTTTGCAGCAGCTCGCCGTCCCCCTGCACCAGCGGCTCCAGCAGCCCCTCGAAGCAGAAGGCGTGGAGCATACAGGGCATATCGGAGCGGATCTTCTTCACGAGACTGAAGGCGTCTCTGGCCTGCCGCGACAGGTCGCCCTGTTCATCGAAGGGCAGAAACAGCGCCCGCACCGCCAGATTGTCCGTCCGGCGGATGAGCCGCGCAAAGGTGGGGATGTTCTCCGCCGTGAAAGCACCGCCGCCCTGAGGATATACCCGAATGGCGATGTCCTCCATGTATCCCTCCCGCAGCAGCGGTGCCGTCAGCGCGTCCAGCTTTTGGATGTCCTCCGGTGTCTGCGCCAGATAGCGGCAGCGGCCATGAGCATCCACCAGCGCCTGTTCTTCGGCGGTGGCGGCGAGAAACACCCCGCGGGGATCGGCCACCGGACAGGCGTGAACCACCGCCGCATTGGGGGTCAATATCCCTGCCTGCAAGCGGCACAGCGTCTCCGCCAGCTCCCCTGTCGGTACGTCCTCCGCCATCAGCAGCGGAAAGAGGGACAGCTCTTTCGCAGCCAGCCACTGCGCGGCGTGTATAAAAGCAGCATTTTTCATTCTATCACCGCCCCTATTGTACCACATTTCCCGCCAAATGCAAGGCACGGACGGAGGAAATACGCCCCTTTATCCCTCCATCAGCTCGCTGGGCGCTGCGCCGTTGAGATACGCCATAAACTCCTCCGGTGTCACGTCGGCGCTTTTCTGATGGCCAAGCCCGTCGTTGTAGCCGTCGGTGACTTCCACAAGGAGGAAGTAGCGGGCGGTGTCGTCGCCGCCCAGATCGGCCCAGCCGTACAGTAAGCCTTCCTCGTAGGATTGCCATTCCACGCCTACGATGTCGGCTTCGAAGGTCAGCACGTCACCTTCCAGCGTCAACTGCTGGCGGGAGACGTTTTTCGGCAGACTGCCATAGCGGGCAAGCTGCTGGTCAACCTTGGTGGTGAGGGACGCAGCAGTGCCGTAATGGACGGTATAGCGGACTTCGCGGTGGTCGTCCCGCTTGAAACAGACGTGGTCGTACCCCGTATCACTGACCTCGAAGCCCTCGGGAGATGCAACGTCAACGACCGCCGACCCCTCCCGAATGGTAAAGGTGCCGTCTCCGTTGTCCACCTCACCGGACAGCAGCCGCGTCCACTTTTCCGCCTTTTCCGCCGCTCCCTCCGGCAGCACGAAAGCGTCCTGTGCGTCGTAGGAGAGGAACGCAGCGGAAGCGGTGCAGCTCACGACCTCCGTCTGTACGCCCATCTGCGCGTACAGGGGGTTCAGCACGTCACCCATGCCGGAGAAGGTCATTTCCTCCGCTATGGGCAGCCAGGTGTCCCTGTCCAGATAAATGCGGCAGTCGCACGTCAGCGCAGTGTAGTCGATAGGTGCCATCGTCTCGCCGCCGGTCTGCTGGCCGATGCTCTCCAGCATCCCGCCCAAAGCGGCTTGCAGCGCATCACCGGTGATCTGCGCCGTCAGGCAGACCGCCTTTTTACCGCCGTATTCCGTCACCGTCTCGTCAATGGCCGTGTTGGCCGCCGTTAAACCGGCAGGGGACGCGGCCTGTGATAGCCCCGCCGCCGTCTGACCGGTGACCACCCGCATCCAAACGGTGCCGGAGTGGATATAGGAGACCAGCCCCTCCGCCTCCATAACGGAGTAGTTTTCGGTGAAGGTCTGACTCGTTTCGCCGTTCAGCGTTACGTCCACCGTGGCGGTGGTGTAGCCGGACACCGGCGCTTGGGAGACGCGGATGTCGTTGGTGGTCTTGACGGTCATTTCAAGAGACCCTGCCTCGCCGCTCTCCAGCGCTAAAGTCATATCCATGACCATCTGCCCGTGGCTGCAAGGCGTTTTCGCCAGTGCCGCCTGCATCTTCTCTATCACCTGCGCCGCCGTCTTGGGCGCAGCACCGCAGCCGCAGCAGGAAAGGGCGATCACCGCCGTTAGACAGACGGCCAAAATTCGTTTCATTTTCATGTTTTTCTCCTTATACAATATACTCGCTTCTCCGCCATGCCACCTTACGGTGTCACAGGCCGGAGACGCTCTGCGTAATACACCAGTTCCTCCGGCGTGAAATGGCCGCTGATGCAGAAGAACAGATCGTCCCTCGCCCATACGAGGGTGCTGTCCTTCGCCGCATCGTCGGGAAGGTACACCTCTCCCGCCGCACCGTCCACCTCCACCGGCAGGATGGCGGCACCCTCCGTCTCCACGAAGGCGTTCCCGCCGGCGGAGACGGAGACGAAGCAGGAGCGGCCATCCCCGTTTTGGTAGAAGATCATCTGCTGCCGGACTTCTTCGTCGCAGATACTGCCGGTCTCCACATATCCGGCGGGTATCTCTGTCAAATGATAGGGGACGAAAGCAACGCTGTCCTTGCCACCGTACCGGTAGTGGGTGAACGTCTCATACTGCGCCCTGACCCAGCCCACCACCGCCTGACGGAGCGTATCACTGACGGCCATGGCCGTGCCCAGCGCCAGCACCATGGCGAGACAGGCGGCCAGCGCCATACGCGGCAGCTTCGCCCTGCGGCGCTTTGCGGGTGCCTGATACGTCAGCGCTTCCTCGATGTAGCGCTCACCGATCTCGTTCATGGCGAGGGAAAACAGCTTCGGATTCATGCCAGCACCCCCTCTCCCGCCAGATACACCTTGAGCTGCCGCCGCAAGCGGGTCAGCCGGACGGACACGTTCTTCTCCGTCAGTCCTACCCGCTGGGCAATGGCCTCGTAGGAGTCGGAAAACCAGTACCGCCGCAGAAAGATCACCCGATTTTCCACAGAGAGGGAGTCCAAAAACGCTTCGATCACCCGCGCCAGCGCCTTGGCCTCCACTTCCTCCTCCACCGTCCCTGCCGCCGTCACGTCCCGCGCCACCTCGCTCAGGGCCACGTCGTAGTGGCTGTTCCGCTTGACGGCGGTGTTGGCGTGGTATCGCTTGACGGATAGATTGCGGACGATCTTGCACAGAAACGCCAGCAGCGGATTTGGCCGCGCCGGCGGGATAGCGTTCCACGCACCTAAATAGGCGTCGTTGACACACTCCTCCGCGTCAAGACGGTCGTTCAATATCTGATAAGAGAGACGGCGGCACACGCTGCCATACTTGGCGTCCACCTCCGTGATGGCCTGCTGATCGCGGGCAAAAAACAGCGCAATGATCTGCCCATCCTCCACAACGCTCAACCTCCTTCCAAACACTGTCATATATTCTACTACGCTTTTCCCACAAAAAACTACAGGGGAGGGAAAATTTTTGCAAGGAATGGTCTATCGCCGCTGTCCACAGCGGTGGCAGCTGCAAAAAAACGCGTGCAATTTGGTGGCGAACCGGCAAAATATGTCGTTTTGTCACGAAATGGCTGTGTTTAAGTGAAAAGTTTGGCAAAATCGGCGGGAGGGGCTTTCCTTTTTCCAGGATTTGTCGTATAATACAATGGATTATGACCTGCCCCACAAGGCGGCGGAAAACGACCCCAAGGAGGAACGAGGAATGAAGAAAAAAGCACTGTCCCTGCTGCTCAGTGTCCTGCTGTGCGCCCTGCTGGTGCCGGTGATGGCCACGGCAGCGCCTGCCAGCACCCACACGCACTGCATCTGCGGCGTTGACAACTGTGGGCTGAACTATGATGGGGCAAACAGCCACGGCACAGATGTAACGTTCACGGCGTGGACGGACACGCTGGCGCAGCGGCAGAACGGCGGGAATGCAACGGCCAGCAACTCCCTGCCTAAAGAGCCGGGCAATTACTATCTGACGAAGGACGTAACGCTGGGGGATACATGGTATCCCGGCAACGTTATCAACCTCTGCCTGAACGGCCACGACATCAGCGGCAATGTCCGGTATCTCTCCCGCCCCATTATCGGCGTGAGCGGAACTCTGTCCATCACCTGCTGTGATACGGCGCTGCATGGCCGTATCGCCCAGGCCAGCGGCCACTGCGGTATCGCGGTGCAGGTGTACGGTGGCAAGACGCTGTACCTGTACAACGGCCGACTGGAGGACAACAACTTCACACTGGGCTCCGAGACCACCAACTACCGTGGCGGCGGCGGTATCCGCAACGAGGGTACCACCTATATGTACGGCGGCACCATCCAGCGCAACGGCGCCGACGGCAGCAGGGTCTATATGTCCATGCAGGGCACCAACTACGGCGGCGGTATCCGCAACAGCGGTACATTTTATATGTATGGCGGCACCGTGCAGAACAACGACGGCCAGTACGGCGGCGGTGTCTACAACACCGGTGAATTCTATATGTACGGCGGCACCATCACCGGCAACCG
Source organism: uncultured Oscillospiraceae bacterium (assembly GCA_964613205.1). Taxonomy (GTDB): domain Bacteria; phylum Bacillota; class Clostridia; order Oscillospirales; family Oscillospiraceae; genus Vescimonas. The sequence goes on along the minus strand of CAZTHY010000033.1, from coordinate 744 downwards.
CGCGGAGGGCTACGATTACAGCTCCGACAATACGGACTACACCGCCTACGGCGGCGGTATCTGCAACACCGGCGAGGGCAAGCTCTACCTCTACGGCGGCACCATCAGCAACAACACCGCCAGCGCCACCGGCAGCAAGCTGAAATGCCGTGTCGCCCGCGGCGGCGGCGTCTACAACGGCCCCAACGCCACCCTTGTGCTGGGCAATTCCACCGCCACCGGCACGACGGCGATCACCGGCAACAGTGCCCTCACCAGCGCCGATAAGGACGAGAACTACGGTTCCTACGGCGGCGGTATCTTCAATGCCGGTACGATGACCGTCAATAACGGCTCTTTCACCAACAACAAGGCCAGCAGTACCCAAACGGCCAGCCGCGCCTACGGCGGCGGTATCTATAACGCCGGTACGCTGGCGGTGAAGAACGCCGCCTTCACCGGCAACAGCGCCTATAACGGCGGCGCTATCGCCAACGGCAGCGCCATCGGCGCTATGAACGGCACGCCGGCGCTGACCCTCACCGGCGATGTGACGCTCAGCAACAATGCGGCCACCAGCGGCGGCGCACTGTACAACAACGCGGATTTGACCATCCCCAGCACGGTGACGATCACCGGCAACAGCGCCGGCGACGGCGGTGGTGTCTACCACAACGGCGGCAAACTCAACCTCTACACCAGCGTCACCAACAACACGGCCACCAACAACGGCGGCGGTGTGTTCAGCCGCAGCGTATTCAACTT
>CAZTHY010000032.1:0-10738 GCA_964613205.1 uncultured Oscillospiraceae bacterium | reverse complement strand
TCAGTCACCCTTCGGGTGACAGCTCCCCTTGTAAACAAGGGGAGCCTTTTCCGTTTTCCCCTCGTGCGTCCTTCTATCGTAGCGTTTGCAAGGGCGGACAGAGTCGTCCGCCCCTACGCACAACGAGAGACGTTGCTTTTTCCCCATGAAAAAGGCACCCGACGGGTGCCTTTTTCGCTGTGTGTGGTTGAAGTGAGAGGAAGAGTATGGTAAGAAATGGGGTCAAACCACTGTTGAATCGGTGTCAGTATGCCCGACGCTGGAAGAAGATGGTCACCAGCGAGGAGAGGGCGAGGATACCGATGGCCACGGCAGAGGCGATGCTCACATAGGAGAGCAGCATACCATGGGCAGTGGGCAGCAGGAACGCCGCCACGGCGGATACGAGACAGAGGACGACCAGTCCGGCGATGAGTTTCAGCTTATCCATTTTGTTGTTCTCCTTTCGTGGTTTCATCGTTTGGTTTTCTTGTGACTATATACTACCACAAAATATGGTACTCTTCCTTACAAAATGACTACATTATGGTGTTATTTTAGTAACAAAACGGTTACAAAAACTGCAAAACGGTGACAATTCCCTGTGCCGCTGCCGCACAACCCCTTTTTTGGCCAAAAAGAGGGAAGTTGCCACAATAGGTGTGGACTTTTCCGCCTTTCTTTGGTATAATGTCATGGAATACACAAAAACAGGAGGCGCCCGTGCAGTATCTGACGAATTTATGGAACGCGCTGGACTTCGGCTCGCTGTGGGGCTTTCTGCTCCGGCTGGTGTCGGTGTTCCTGTGCCTGACGGTACACGAGGCGTGTCACGGTCTGGCGGCGCTGGCGCTGGGCGACCCTACCGCCAAAAGGGCGCACCGTCTGAGTCTGAACCCCCTGCGCCACATCGACTGGCTGGGTCTTCTGATGATGGTGCTGGCGGGCTTCGGCTGGGCGAAGCCGGTGCCGGTGAACCCCGATTATTTCAAAAAACCGAAGCAGGGCATGGCGCTGACGGCGCTGGCAGGGCCGGTGTCCAACGTATTGCTGGCGGCGCTGCTGCTGGTCGGTGCGCGGCTGGTGTATCTGCGGGCGCTGGCTACCGGCAGCTTCAGCATGACGTGGTTCTCTTTTTTGGTCAGCACCGCGTCCATGTCGGTGAGTTTGGGCGTTTTCAATCTGGTGCCGATCCCACCGCTGGACGGCTCCAAGGTGCTGGCGGTGCTGCTGCCGGACAGGTGGTACGATACGCTGATGCGTTACGAGCGATACGGTATGATCGCGCTGTGGCTGGTGGTGGCCACCGGACTGGGTTCCGGCACGCTGAACACCGCTGCGGACTGGATTTTCAGTCTGCTGTGCAGACTGGTTGGCTTTGAGGTGTAAGTTTGGACGATCCGATTTTCAAGCTGGAAAAAGTGGTGCAGACGAAGGGCGACGAGCCGTTGGAGGACTTTGAAGGGCCTCTCGATCTCATCCTCTTCCTGCTGAGCAAAAACAAAATAGAGATACAGGACATCCCCATCGCGCTGATCCTGGAGCAGTATCTGGCCTATCTGGAGCGGCGCAAGCAGATGGATCTGGAGGTGGCCAGCGAGTTCGTCACCATGGCCGCCCATCTGATGTACATCAAGACCCGTATGCTGCTGAGTCTGGAGGACGAGGAAGCCCAGAGCGAGATGGATGCCCTCATCAAATCGCTGGAGGAGCGCAAGCGGGGCGAGGCGTATGCCCGCGTCCGTATGCTGTCGGAGCGGCTGGCGCCCATGAGCGAGTTTGGCCGCAACATCCTGACCCGTCCGCCGGAACCGGTGGAGCGGGGGAAGATCTACGAGTACGATCAGGAGCCGGCCGATCTGATACTGGCCATGCAGGAGGTCACCGACCGCCGCGGCGCACCGGACGCGCCGCCTACGGAGGCGTTTGACGAGATCGTGAAGCGGGAGCCGTATCCGGTGGAGAATAAGGCGCGGGAGATACTGCGGCGGCTGCACCAGGGCGGCATCACCCGATTTCTGCTGCTGTTTCGCGGCAGCCGCAGCCGCAGCGAGCTGGTGGCCACGTTTATGGCGGTGCTGGAGCTGTGCCGCAACAATCTCATCCGCCTCACCGGCGCCGATCGGGATTGCACCGTTACCTGCGAGGAGGGCGTCACCGAGGACACCCCCTATGAACTGAGTTAAGAGGACGAGCATGGATACACTGGAAATGAAGGATATCGAGGCGGCGGTAGAGGGCATCCTCTTCGCCTCCGGTGAACCGGTGAGCGTGGATCGCATCTGCGTGGCACTGGATATGGACAAGCAGACGGCGGAGCTGATCTTGCAGCGCTTGCAGGACTATTACAGCTACGAGCGGCGGGGCATCCGGCTTTTGCGGCTGGAGGACAACTGGCAGCTCTGTTCCGCGCCGGAGTACGGCGATCAGATACGGCGGGCGTTTGAGATACGCAAGCCCGCCAAGCTGAGCCAGCCGGCGCTGGAGGTACTGACCATCATCGCCTACTACCAGCCCACCACAAGGGCGTACGTCGATCAGATACGCGGCGTGGACAGCTCCTATACGGTGGGACTGCTGCTGGACAGACATCTCATCGAGGAATGCGGCCGGTTGCAGGTGCCGGGGAGACCCCGCCTGTACCGCACGACACAGGCCTTTTTGCGGGCGTTCCACCTTCGGTCGTTGGAGGAGCTGCCTCAACTGCCCGGCATGGAGGCCGACGGCCAATTACGGCTGGACGAGGACGGCCTTTTGCAGGAGATCACCGAACAATAACGAGGCGAGAGGGGGAATCCCATGACGGCGCTGTGGATCATATTGGGCATACTGGCGGTACTGTTCCTGCTGTCGCTGCTGCGGGTGGGCGTACACGTCTCCTTCGGGGAGACGCTGCGTGTCACCGCCATAGCGGGGCCGGTGCGGCTGCAAATTCTGCCCAAGCCGGACAAGCCCAAAAAAGAGAAACCCAAAAAGGAAAAGCCCGCCAAGGAGCCGAAAGAACAATCGCCCAAGGCGAAAAAGGAGCGGAAGCTGGACTTCACGGCGGAGGACATCAAGACGCTGCTGGGCGCAGTGTGGACGGCGCTGAAGAACGTGCTGCGGAAAACGCGGCAGCGGCTGCTCATCAAACCGCTGCACCTGTCGGTGGCCTTCGGCGGCGCACTCGATCCCGCCAACGCGGCGGAGACCTACGGCTACGCCAACGCCGCCATGTGGGCGGCGATGCCTACGCTGGAAAAGCTGACGCGGATGCCCGACCCACAGATCCACACCGAGGTGAACTTTGAAGCGGAGAAAACGGTGGTCAGCGGCGAGGTGGGTCTGAGCTTCCAGATCAGAGACCTGTTTGCCATCGGCGGGGCGCTGCTCTCGCCCGTCATCAAGTGGTTCTTCGCCATGAAAAAGCGGAAGAAGCTGCGGGACAAGGCCAAGGCCGCTGAGGAAAAGAATGCACCTGCGGAGAAGGACGTGAAGCAGGAGACGGCGGAACAGGAAGAAGTCAAAAAGGCATCGTAACAGGACGTGAATAACGAACAACAACGACGACATAGAAAAGGAGAGCAGACAATGGAAATGACCGAGAAGAGAAATTCTATCAGCACCATGATCGAGACCTCTATGAACAAGCTGCGTGAGATGGTGGACGCCAACGCCATCGTAGGCGAGCCCATCACCACGCCGGACGGCGTGACGCTGATCCCCATTTCCCGTTTGAGCTACGGCTTCGGCTGCGGCGGCGGTGACTACGGCAAGCAGGCCACCGGTACCGGCGCCGGCTGCGGCGGCGGTGTCCACGTGGAGCCTATGGCCTTTTTGGTGGTGAAGGACGGCGTGACCCGTATGCTGCCGGTGGCGTCTCCCGCCGTGACCACGGTGGATCGCGTCATCGAGCTGGTGCCGGAGCTGATGGATCGGGTGGAGAGCTTCGTGGACAAGCGGAAGAACAAAGCCGATTTCTAAGAACCGGAAAAGAGGAATAGACTTACAGCATCTGATATGCGGGAGGGCGTTTCGTGTTCCGACGGATGCTGGCGGCGCTGTGCGCCGTGGGAAGTCTGCTATGTGGTATACCCGCTGTGGCGGAGGCTGTGGAGGTCTCCGCCACGGCTGTTGTCCTCATGGACGCAGACAGCGGGCGGGTGCTGTACGAGAAGAACGGCACCAGGCGTATGCGTATCGCCAGCACCACCAAGCTGCTGACGGCGCTGGTGGCACTGGAACAGGGGACGCTGACGGAGGAGATCACCGTCACGCAAAGCCACATGGCGGAGGGCTCCTCCATGTACCTGAAAGCAGGGGAGACGTGGACGCTGGAAGCGCTGCTGTACGGCCTGCTGCTCTGCTCCGGCAACGATGCGGCGCTGGCGGTGACGGAGTGCGCCGGAGGGCTGGTGTCCTTCGTGGCGGCCATGAACGAAAAGGCAGCGTCTCTCGGTATGGCGGACAGCCACTTCATGAACCCCAACGGACTGGACGAGGACGGCCACTATTCCACCGCTCTCGACATGGCCAAACTGGCCGTGGCGGCGGCGGACTGCCCCACGCTGCGGCGTATCGCCGCCACGGAGAGCGCCCAGATCGGCGGCAGGACGATGACCAACCACAATAAGCTGCTCCACCGGATCGAGGGCTGCGTCGGGCTGAAAACCGGCTACACGAAGGCGGCTGGCCGGACGCTGGTGAGCTGCGTGGAGCGGGAGGACATCCGTCTGGTGGCGGTGACGTTACAGGACGGCGACGACTGGAACGACCACGAGGCGCTGTACGACTGGGGCTTTCGGGTGGTGAAGCCGCTGTACGCGGTGGAGAAGGCGCTCCATCGGGCGGCAGCGGCGGCGCTGCTGCCATTTATACACGAGAAGGGAGAGATACCATGACCGAGCGGGTACAAAAGCTGCTGGCGGCGGCGGGACTGTGTTCCCGCCGAACGGCGGAGCAGTGGATCGTGGCGGGACGTGTCACCGTCAACGGCCAACGTGTCACGCTGGGCGACAGGGCGGATCCGAACACGGACACCATCGAGGTGGACGGACGCGCCGTGGGCGCTCATGCCCCTATGGTCTATATCATGCTCCACAAGCCCCGTGGTTTCGTCACCACGCTGAAGGACGAGCGGGGACGGCGGACGGCGGCAGAATTAGTGGCGGACTGCGGCGCACGGGTCTACCCCGTGGGACGGCTGGACAGGGACTCCGAAGGGCTGCTGCTGTTCACCAACGACGGCGACCTGACCCAGCGGCTGCTCCACCCCAGCCATCAGGTGGACAAGACGTATGAGGTGACGGTGCGGGGCGATCTCACCGGTGCCGCCCAGCGGCTGGCGGCGGTGGAGGAGCTGGACGGCGAACCTATCGTACCGGCGCAGGTGACGGAATTGAAGCGCCGCGAGGGACAAGCACTGCTGCGGGTGGTCATCCACCAGGGCAAGAAGCGGCAGATACGCCGTATGTGTACGCAGGCCGGACTGACGGTGGAGCGGCTTCGCCGTGTGGCGGAGGACGGCATCGAGCTGGGCGGCTTGCCCGCCGGAAAGTGGCGCTATCTGACGGAAGAGGAAGTAAAGAGGTTACAGGGACATGAGTAGAAGCGTATTGCAGACCATCCGCGAGGAGATGGACACCTTTTCCAAGGGGCAGAAGCGGGTGGCGCGGTTTATCCTTGATAATTACGATCGGGCGGCCTTTATGACGGCGGCGAAGCTGGGCGAGACGGCCTCCGTCAGCGAGTCCACGGTGGTGCGCTTTGCGGCGCAGCTGGGCTATGAGGGCTATCCCGAGATGCAGAAGGCGCTGCAGGAGCTGATCCGTGGCCGGTTGACCTCCATCCAGCGCATACAGGCCTCCCGCGACCAGATGGCGGGGCCCGACATCGTGGGCCGCGTCATGCAGCGGGATATGAACAGCATCCACAACGTCATCGAGCGGCTGGACAGGGACGAGTTCGACCGCGTGGTGAACAAGCTCCTGACGGCGCGGCATATCTACATCTTAGGCGTCCGCTCGTCCTCGTTTCTGGCGGGCTACTTCAACTTCTACCTTCACCTGATCTCCGAAAACGTGACGCTGGTGCAGAGCAGCGCCGCCGGTGAGATCTACGAGCAGCTGGTACACATCGGGGAGGGAGACGTGCTGGTGAGCATCAGCTTCCCCCGCTACTCCAAAATGGCTATCCACGCCGTGGAATTCGCCAAAAGCCGCGGTGCGGAGGTGGTGGCCATCACCGACAGCCCCGTGTCCCCCATGTACCGCATGGCATCGGCTTCGCTGCTGGTGGCGGGCGATATGATCTCTTTCGTGGACTCCATGGCCGCCCCGCTGAGCTTGCTGAACGCGCTGATACTGGCCATCGGCCAGCAGCGGCGTGAGGAGCTGTCCGCCACGCTGGCGGATATGGAGCAGGTGTGGTCGAAATACAGCATTTTCGGAGAGGAAAACGATGAGTGACGTGGTAGTCATCGGCGGCGGCGCCGCCGGACTGATGGCGGCCATCACGGCGGCGCGAAACGGCGCGGCGGTGACGCTGCTGGAACCCAACGAACGGCTGGGCAAGAAAGTGAATATCACCGGCAAGGGGCGGTGCAACGTCACCAACGACTGCGACCGCGACACGCTGCTGGGTGCCATCCCGGGCAATGGCCGGTTCCTGTACAGCGCCTTGACCCGCTTTACGCCGCAGGACACCATGGCCTTTTTTGAAGCGCTGGGCGTTCCTTTGAAGGTGGAGCGGGGACAGCGGGTGTTCCCTGTGTCCGACAGCGCCTTTGACATCACCAACGCCCTGGAGCGGGAGCTGAAACGGCAGAAGGTGCGCTGGGTGCGCGATCGGGCGGTGGACATCGAGACGGACGACGGCGCGGTGAAAACCGTCAGGGGCGAGAAGGGCGCTTACGCGGCGGATAGTGCCATCATCGCCACCGGCGGCGTTTCCTATCCGGGCACCGGCTCCACGGGAGACGGCTACCGTCTGGCCGCCGCGCTGGGACATACCATCGTGGCACCCCGGGGTTCGCTGGTGCCGCTGGTCAGCAACGACGGCGACTGCGGTGAAATGCAGGGTCTGAGTTTGCGGAACGTGGAGCTGACGGTGCTGAATACCAAGAACAAGCCGGTATTCCGCGATTTCGGTGAGATGCTCTTTACCCACTTCGGCGTGTCGGGGCCGCTGGTGCTGTCCGCCAGCGCCCATCTGCGGCGGTGGGACAAGGAGCGCTATACGCTGGTCATCGACCTGAAACCGGCGCTGGACGAGCAGAAGCTGGACGCACGGCTGCTGCGGGACATCGGCGAAAATCCCAACCGCGACATGAGCAACATCGTGGCGGGGCTGGTACACCGGAGCATGGTGCCGGTGGTGCTGCGGCGATTGGGCATGACCGGCGGCGAAAAGGCCAACAGTCTCACCCGTGAGCAGCGGCGGGGACTGGTGCAGCTTTTGAAGCGCTTTACCATTTCTATTAAGGAGCCCCGCCCTGTGGCGGAGGCCATCGTCACCGCCGGAGGCGTGAAGGTGGGGGAGATCGACCCCCACACCATGGGCTCCAAGCGGGTGGAGGGGCTCTATTTTGCCGGTGAGGTGCTGGACGTAGACGCCTATACCGGCGGCTTTAACTTACAGATCGCCTGGGCGACAGGCTATGCGGCGGGCCTTTCCGCCGCCGAGAAAAACGAGGTGGAGTATTGATGAGCAAGAAGATTTTCGCCGTGGCGGTGGACGGCCCCTCCGGCGCAGGCAAAAGCACCATGGCCAAGGCGGCGGCAGAGCGGCTGGGCATCCTGTATGTGGACACCGGCGCCATCTACCGCACCATCGGCGTGTATATGTACCGCCACAGCATCGACCCCAAGGACGTGTCCGCCGTGACGGCGGCGCTGCCGGAGATCACCATTACCCTCCGCCACGATGAGGCGGGCTTGCAGCGGATGATCCTCAACGGCGAGGACGTGACGAAGGAGATCCGGCTGCCGGTCATCTCCATGTACGCCTCCGACGTGTCCGCCATTCCGGCGGTGCGGGACTTCCTGATGGAGCTGCAGCGGTCTTTGGCGCGTCAGCAGAGCGTCATCATGGATGGCCGCGACATCGGCACCGTGGTGCTGCCCGACGCGGAGGTGAAGATCTTCCTCTGCGCCGATGCGGAGGTACGCGCCCGCCGCCGCTGTCTCGAACTGGAACAGCGCGGCACGCCCAAGCCCTTCGAGGAGGTGCTGGCGGAGATGCAGGAGCGGGACTATCAGGACACCCACCGCGCCACTGCGCCTCTCCGTCCCGCCGACGATGCCATCATGATCGACAACAGCGATATGGACTTTCAGCAGAGCCTTGAGCTGCTGCTGGACGTGATCAGAGGGAGCGTGGAGGAATGAGGAACAAGTTTTATTCCTTCATCTGGGGCGTTTTCAGCCCACTGGTGCTGTTTTTCCTGCCGGTGGAGCTGCGGGGCACCGAATATTTAGAGAAGGAGACGGAGCCGGTGCTGCTGTGCGCCAACCATTCCAGTGCCTGGGATCCCATCCTGTTCATCATGTCCATGCCCCAGCGGTTCAACGTCCGCATCATGGCCAAAAAGCAGTTGTTCTCCATCCCCATCGTAGGGGGCTTTCTCCGCGCCATGGGCGTGTTTCCCGTGGACAGAGGCCACAGCGACATTGGCGCGGTGAAAACCGCCATTCAGAGTCTGAAGGACGGCTGGAGTCTGTTCCTCTTTCCCGAGGGTACCCGCGTCAAGCACCCGGGTGACGTGGAGATCAAGTCCGGCGCAGGGATGATGGCCATCCGTTCCGGCGTGAAGCTGGCACCGGTGTTCATCAGCATGAAGAAGCGGCTGTTCAAAAAGACGTCCATCATCATCGGTGAGCCCTTCACGCCGGAGTTTACCGGCCGCAAGGGGACGGCGGCGGAGTATACCGCCAACAGTCAGGAGGTCATGCGCCGCGCCTATGCGCTGGGAGGCATCGAATGGGAGTGATACTGGCCAAAACCGCCGGCTTTTGCTACGGTGTGGAGCGGGCGGTAAAGCTGGCGGAGGACACGGCACGGCAGGGCGGCTGCGTCATGCTGGGCAGCATCATCCACAACAGCGGCGTGGTGCGTTCGCTGGAAGCACTGGGCGCGGTGCAGGTGGAGGACGTGTCACAGGTGCCGGAGGGCGCTACCGTCCTCATCCGCTCCCACGGTGAGCCGGTGGAGACGTACCGCCGCCTGGAGGAGAAGCACGTCCGTATCGTGGACGCCACCTGTCCCAACGTCAAGCGCATCCACACGCTGGTGGCCAGAGCGGAGCAGGAGGGACGCACGCCTGTCCTCATCGGCGAAGCCCACCATCCCGAGGTGCTGGCCTCGGCCAGCCGGTCGGAGCGGTCGGTGATTCTGGAGGACGTGGCGGCGGTGGAGCAATGGCTGGCGGAAAAGCCCGAAAGACGGGATATTCCTTTGCTATGTGTCGCTCAAACCACCTGTATCCGAACGATATGGGAAAAGTGTGTAAATTTTTTAAAAAAACAGTGTACAAACGTTGAAATATTTGATACAATATGTGATGCTACGCAAAAGCGGCAATCGGAAGCGGCGGAACTGGCCGCCAGGGTTGACGTGATGGTCGTGGTCGGAGATCGTAAAAGTGCCAACACCAAACATTTAACGGAGATCAGCAGGAAGATGTGTCCCGCCGTCTATCAGATAGAGGGCGCGGAGGAGCTAAAGGTTGACTTTCTTAATGGATGTTCTGTGGCGGGGCTTACAGCCGGCGCGTCCACCCCAGCGGGCATCATTAAGGAGGTATATGCAACGATGAGCGAAGAGATCAAGAACATGGAAGCTGTAGAAGAGAGCTTCGAGGAACTGCTGGAAAAATCTTTTAAGACTTTGAATACAGGAGAGAAGGTAACCGGTATCGTGACGGCCATCGGTCCCACCGAGGTTCAGGTGGATCTGGGCTGCAAGCAGGCGGGCTACATTTCTGTGGACGAGCTGTCCGCAGATCCCAACGTCAAGCCTGAGGACGTGGTGAAGGTGGGCGACGAGATCGAGACCTACATCATCCGTGTCAACGACGTGGAAGGCTACGCCATGCTGTCCAAGAAGCGCCTTGACGCCGTCAAGGTGTGGGAGGACATCGAGGTCGCCCGCGAGGAGAAGACCACTCTCGAGGGTAAGGTCACCGAGGAGAACAAGGGCGGCATCGTCGTCAACGTCAAGGGCGTGCGCGTGTTCGTGCCCGCTTCCCAGTCCGGTCTGCCCCGCGGCGCCGAGCTGAGCACCATGATCGGTGAGACCGTTTCCCTGCGCATCACTGAGGTCAACCGCGCCCGCCGCCGTGTGGTGGGTTCCATCAAGGCCGTCACCTACGAGGCTCGTCAGGCCGCTCAAGCGGAGATCTGGAACAGCATCGAGGAAGGCAAGCGCTACACCGGTACCGTCAAGTCCATGACCTCTTACGGTGTGTTCGTGGACATCGGCGGCGTGGACGGCATGGTACATATCTCCGAGCTGTCCTGGAGCCGTATCAAGAACCCCGCCGAGGTCGTGGCTGTGGGCGACACGCTGGAGGTCTACGTCATCTCCTTCGACGCCGAGAAGCACAAGATCTCCCTGGGCGTGAAGGATCGTTCCTGCAATCCCTGGGACAAGTTCATGGCTACCTATCATGTGGGTGACGTGGCCAACGTGCGTATCGTCAAGCTGATGACCTTCGGCGCTTTCGCTGAGGTCGTTCCCGGTGTGGATGGTCTGATCCACATCTCCCAGATCGCCGACCGCC
>CAZTHY010000031.1:0-10756 GCA_964613205.1 uncultured Oscillospiraceae bacterium | reverse complement strand
GCCGCTGCTGCCGTAGGGGCAGAGAACAGCAAAGGAGGTGCTCCATGGAAAAGGAGGACATGAACGGTGCGGCCATCGGTGAAATCACCGGTCAGGCAGTGCCGAAGATCGGCAGAGAGCAGGTACGCGCGGCGGCGGAGATACTGCGGCGCTACCGACAGGGCAAGCAGAATCTGGACAGGCGCATCATCGACAACGAGCAGTTCTGGAAAATGCGCCACTGGGAGCAGATGGAGAAGGCCGGTGAGGGAGGCAATGAGCAGGACATCCGACCGGCCAGCGGCTGGCTGGTGAACTGCATCCTCACCAAGCACGCCGACGCTATGGACAGCTATCCGGAACCGACGGTGCTGCCCAGAGAGCCCAACGACCGGCAGGAGGCGGATATGCTGGGGCGTATTCTGCCGGTGATCCTGAAAAACAACCGGTTCAAGAAAGCCTACTCACAGGCCTGGTGGCACAAGCTGAAATCCGGCTGTGCCGTGTACGGTGTGTTTTGGGACGGCGGGAAGCTCCACGGGCTGGGTGACATCACCATCCGCAGCATGGACGTGCTGAACCTGTTTTGGGAGCCGGGGGTACAGGATATTCAGGCATCGGAACACTTTTTCTGCACCGAGCTGACGCCCAACAGCCGTCTGGTGGCGGACTACCCCCAACTGGAGGGGAAGTTAGGCCGCAGCGGTGGGCAGGTGAGCCGGTATCTGTACGACGACAAGGTGGACACGTCGGAGCAGTCGCTGGTGGTAGACTGGTACTACCACACGGAGGAGGCGGGACGGCAGGTGCTGCAATACTGCAAGTTCGTGGGGGAAAACGTGCTGTACGCCACGGAGAACGACCCTGAACTATCGCAGCGGGGCTGGTACGACCACGGGCTGTATCCCTTCGTGTTCGACGTGCTGTTTCCCGAGGAGGGCACGCCCTGCGGGTACGGGTACGTCGATCTGTGTAAATCGGCGCAGAAGCAGATCGACCTGATGAATCAGGCCATTTTGAAGAACATGCTGGCGGCGGCCACGCCCCGCTTCTTCATCCGCTCCGACGGTGCGGTGAACGAAAACGAGTACGCCGACTGGACGCGGCCCTTCGTCCACACCAACGGCAACTTGGGCGCCGACTCCATCGCGCCGATCCGCGTGCCGTCGCTGGACAGCGTGTATGTGGCGGTATTGCAGAACAAGATCGCGGAGATGAAGGAGACGGCGGGCAACCGCGACGTGATGAGCGGCGGCACCGCCGGCGGCGTGACGGCGGCCACGGCCATCGCCGCCTTGCAGGAGGCAGGCGGCAAGCTGAGCCGCAACATGATCGACGACGGCTATGAGGCGTTCTCTCAGGTGCTGACGCTGTGCATCGAGCTGGTGCGGCAGTTTTACGATATGCCCCGCCGGTTCCGTCTGCTGGGGCGGGGCGGCATGGAATTCGTCAGCTTCGACAACCGCGGCTTGCAGCCGGTGCCGCTGCTGACAGGTGGGTACCGCGTGCCGGAGTTCGATTTGGAGGTATCGGCACAGGATGAGACGCCGTACAAGACGATGGAGTACAACCAGTTGGCCTTGCAGCTCTTTCAGATGGGCTTTTTCCGCAGCGATATGGCGGAACAGGCGCTGCGCTGTCTGGAGCTGATGCAGTTCAAGAACCGTGACGCGCTGGCGGAGGTCATCCGGCAGGGGCAGCGGGAGACGGAGCAGAAGGAGTGGCTGGTGTCCTGTCTCAGACGGGCAGTGCATCTGCTGGACGCCTCTCAGGGGACGGCGCTGGAACAGCGGCTGGACGAGGTGCTGGCGGAAAAGGGCGTACAGGCCGCGACGAAATCGCTGCCCGCCCCTGCGGGTGATAAGGTGGAGCGTCAGCGGGAGCAGACGCGGCAGGCGGTGCGTCCCCGATGATCCGCGTGTGCATCGGGGAGCGGGTGCTGCTGGCCGGAGGCCACGCGGGGTACGGCGAGAAGGGACAGGACATCGTGTGCGCGGCGGTGTCGGCGCTGGTGTATACGCTGGTGGGTGCGCTGGAGGACGGCGGACGGCTGGAATCCTCGGTGCTGAAAGCGGGGCTGGCGGTGGTAAGGGGGACGGGCGAGTGCGGCAGGGAGTTTGCCATGACAGGGCAGGGACTTCGGCTGCTGGCGCGCCAATACCCTGAGTATATTTCTGTAAAGGAATTACCCTCGGTAGAGGATGAAGATGGGTCGTGGCCTACCACGGGAAGGAGCTTTTGATATGGCAGAGCTTTTGAAGGAGCAGCAGGTGACTGCGGAGGAAACCACGGGCGGAGAGATCGTCCCCGACGCCGGAGGACAGGAGGATTTTGAGTCGCTGATCAAGGGGAAATACAAGGCGGACTTCGACGGCCGTGTGCGGAAGATACTGGATGGCCGTCTGCGTGGGCTGCGGCAGGAGAATATGCGGCTGCGGCAGGAGGCGGAGGAGCGGCAGCGCTCGGAGGCGGTGGCTGCGCTCCGTCAGCAGGAGCAGCTGCGGCAGGCTATGGACTATGCGGTGCGCCGCACGCGGCAGCAGATGGCGCAGTCCATCGCCAGCGGCGGCAGTCGCGTGGCAGAGAACGGAGGCCGCCGCCCCAGCATCAGCCGTCTCGACCCCAGCGCCTTGACGGCGCAGGAGCTGGCGGACATCCGCAAGCGGGTGCGCGAGGGAGAGAAAATCCGCTTTTAAGCGGCTCAACAGGAAAACAAGGGACATTTGATAATTTGAAAGGAGAACAAAATGGAGAAGATGAATTTGCAGTTGTTCGCACAGGAGAACACCCAGACCACCGGCGGTCTCAGCGCGGAGATGAAAACCTACTACGGCATGGAGCTGCTGGAAAACGCCAAGCCTCAGCTGGTACACAACCAGTTTGCCGCTACCAAGGGTCTGCCCGCCGGCGGCGGCAAGGTGGTGGAGTGGCGTAAGTTCGGCGCCTTTGACAAGGCGCTGACGCCGCTGACCGAGGGCGTGACCCCCGACGGCAGCGGTATCTCCGTCAGCTACATCACCAAGGAGCTGGCGCAGTACGGCGACTACACCACCGTGTCGGATATGCTGGATCTGACCGCCATTGACGATGTGGTGCTGGAGATCACCGACCGCCACGGCAGCAACATGGGTCTGACGCTGGACACCGTGACCCGCAATGAGATCCAGCAGGGCAATCAGGTGATCTACGCGCCCAAGCTGGGCAGTGACGGCAGTCAGACCGAGGTGACCAGCCGCGGCGAACTGGACGAGACGTGCAAGATGACCAGTGAGCTGGTGGCCAAGGCCGCTACCCAGCTGAAGAAGATGAATGCGCCTACCTTTGACGGCAAGTATGTGTGCATCATCCACCCCAGTGTGGCCTTCGATCTGCGTCAGGACGAGGCGTGGATCGCCGCCCACCAGTATGCCGGTGCTACGGAGCTGTTCTCCGGTGAGATCGGTGAGCTTCACGGTGTCCGCTTCGTGGAGACCACCGAGGCCAAAATCTATCGCGGCACCGATCTGGCCAGCGACAGCCGCACCCTCACCGTCAACGGCGCCGTCATGGGCGGCACCCAGGTGAACTTTGACGGCGGCACCGTGGCAGAGGGCGCTCTGGCAGGTCGCTACGTCATCATCGGCGGCAGCCGTGTGAAGGTGGTCAGCAACACCGCCACCAAGATGGTGCTGGAGAGCAGCGTCACCGCCGGCGACAACGCCGCCATCCTCCCCGGTGAGGGCGGCAAGGACGGCTGCGCCGTGTACGGCTGTCTGTTCATCGGCAAGGGCGCTTACGGCGTGGTGGATCTGAGTGAGGGCACGGAGGTCATCGTGAAGCCCCGCGGCAGCTCCGGCACCGCCGACCCGCTGGATCAGCGTTCCAGCGTGGGCTGGAAGGGCGTTCACGCCGCCGCGATCCTGTACGACGAGTATCTCGTCCGCGTGGAGTGCGGTTCCAGCTATTCCGCCGAGGACAAGGCCAACTGAGGAAAGGAGCAGGTATCATGAACAAGAAGGACAAGCAGGTGACCATCTTCCTGCCCAGAGGACGGAAGAACGAGGAGAATTTCGTGATCGTGTCCGTCAACGGACGGAGTTGGAAGATCATGCGCGGCGTAGAGGTGCAGGTGCCGGAATACGTGGCGGAGGTGCTGGAAAACGGCCGTATGATGGCGGAGACGGCGCGGCGCTACGTGGACGAGCGCGCCTCCTGAGGTGACAGTGATGGGAAAGGTGACAGCGGGAGAAGTACTGGCGCGGGTGGACGCGCTGCTGCCCAACGGCTACGATGCAGCGGAAAAGCTGCGGTGGCTGGAACAGGCGGAGGGCTTCGTGCTGAGGGAGATCTTGTGCGGTAAGGGGGAGCCGACAGCGTTTTCTGAGGATTCGGTGTTGACGGCGGAACGTCCCTTTGACGAGATGTACCGCCACTATGTAGAAGCGCAGATCCACTACGCCAACGGCGAGATGAACCGGTACAACAATGCGGTGTCCCTGTGGAACAACGGCTTTCTGACCTATCGGGACTACCGCTGCCGCGCAGCCGTCCCCGACGGCGGGGCGAGGGCGCTGCGGCTGTGTTGAGGGAGGTGAAGGGATGTATTTTCCCAAGCTGAAAACGCTGCCCCAGCAGCGTTTGACGGTGGATGCGTTCGGGGGACTGGATCGCCGCGCCGGCAGAGGTGCAGGAACGCTCCGCCACATGAAAAACCTGTGGAGCGGCGGTTATCCGGCGCTGGAGACGAGACCGAAGCGGGGGACGGTGGCCACACTGTCCTCCCCCGCCGGTTTTGCCTCGAAGGAGGCGTTGGTGTGGGTCAGCGACAGGAAACTGTACATCAACGGTCTGGAGGTGAATGTGACGCTGACGGCGGGTGAGAAACGGCTGGTGGGCATGGGGGCTTACCTGCTGGTGTTCCCCGACAAGGTGTACGTCAACACCACCGACGTCTCCGACTGCGGCAGCATGGAGACGAGCCGCGTCACCCAGGGGGAGGTGACGTTCACCCTCTGTGACGGCAGCGGTGAGGGGCTGGGCAGCTACGCTGTAGGCACCGCCGCCCCGACGGAGGCCGTTGCCGGTGACCTGTGGCTGGACACCAGCCGCGCCGCCAGCGTCATGCGGCGGTATGACGGCGGCGCATGGCAGGAGGTGGAGGACGTATGCACCAAGATCAGCGCCAGCGGCATCGGTATCGGCTTTCAGGCCGGTGACGGCGTGACGGTAACGGGCTGCGGCGCATCGGAACTGAATGGCTTGCAGGTGCTGCGGGCGGTGGAGGACGACTGGCTGGTGGTCAGCGGTATGTGCCGCACGCTGGACAGTCAGACAGCGGCGGTGACGGTGCTGCGAACGGTGCCGGAGATGGACTTTGTGGTGGAGCAGGGCAACCGGCTGTGGGGCTGCAAGTACGGCATCGTAAACGGCGAGGCGGTGAACGAGGTGTACGCCTGCAAGCTGGGCGATTTTCGCAACTGGAACTGCTTTGCCGGTCTCAGCACCGACAGCTACGCCGCCGCCCGCGGCTCTGACGGGGCCTTCACCGGTGCGGCGGCCTGTCAGGGCAGCGTGGTGTTTTTCAAAGAGAACTGCATGGAGCGGATCTACCCCGCCGCCGGCGGCGGCCATCAGATCGTGACGGTGGCCTGTACCGGCGTGAAGAAGGGAGCGGCGGGTACGGTGGCGGTGGCCGACGGCGTGGTGTATTACCTGGGCGGCGACGGCGTGTACGCCTTTGACGGCAGTATGCCGGTATGCGTGTCCCGCCCTTTGGGGGAGGTAAAGTACGTCACCGGTACAGGCGGCGGCGAGAGCGGACGGTACTGGCTGTCCGCCAAGGACGGCAGCGGAACGTGGGAGCTGCTGGTGTACGACACAGCGCGAAAGCTGTGGCACCGGCAGGATGAGCTGGAGGTGATGGCCTTTGCCCGCCACAACGGCGCCATGCTGGCGCTGTGCCGCGATGGGCGGCTGCTGAACATGGACGGCACCAGCGGCACGCAGGAAGCATCAGTGACGTGGAGCGGCGAGACAGGCGATCTGGGGCTGTACACGCCCCAGCACAAGTATCTCGTCCGGCTGGAGCTACGGCTGGAACTGGCGGAAAATGCCACGGTAACGGCGGCGGTGTGCTACGACGGCGGCGACGTGTGGGAGACGGCGGGCACCGTCACCGCCGCGGCAGGTCACATCGGCGGGTATGTGATGCAGGTGCGTCCCCGCCGGTGCGGCCATCTGCGGCTGAAGCTCAGCGGCAGCGGCGGGTGCAGGCTGTACAGCGCATCGGCGGTATACGAGAAAGGGAGTGAGACGGTATGAGCACCCTTCCTTTGCCGATGGCGCCTGCCGGAACGGTGCAGCAGCAGATCGCCCAGCAGTACAGCTATCTTTTCCAGATGGCGCAGCAGCTTAACCTGGCGCTGGGACAACTGGAAGAGCTGGGCGGCGGTGCGGGAACGGCCTCCGCCCGCCGTCAGGCGGATGGAAAACTGGGCGGTTCGGACAAGGTGGCAGAAGCGGACAGGCAGTACGAGACGCTGAAAAGCATGATCGTCAAAACGGCGGAGCAGGTGACAAAGACGACGCAGGAGTTGACGACACGGTTGGAGGAGGAATACGTGGCGGAGTCGGACTTCGGGACGTATGTGCAGCAGCTCAGCGCCTATCTGGAGGCCAATCCGGAGGCCATGACCCAATATTACAGCTTCTTTTCCGACTTACAGGCCGACGTGGCAGCGGTGGACGCCGCCTTCTCCCACTACAAGGTGGACACGGAGGGGTACATCCGCACCGGTATCGTCTACTATGACGATGCCGTGCCGGTGTACGGCGTGGCGGTAGGTCAGGGGCTGACGTGCCGTGAGGTGGACGGCGAGCGGGTGGTGGAGCAGAGCCACTTTCGGGCGGTGTTCACCGCCACACGGCTGTCCTTCTGGCAGGACGCCACGGAGGTGGCCTATGTGTCCAACAACCGGCTGTACATCACCAACATCACGGTGCTGGGCGGCGTAACGGTGGGACAGTGGAGCATGGAAACGGCGGAGGGCGGACTGGCCTTTCGATGGATCGGAGAGTGAGAGATGAGTTTTACCACACTGGACAGTATTCAGTGGGGCGGCGTGCCCCACATCGGCGTCAGCTTCGCCTACGACAGCCAGCGCTCCGGCAGCGCCATGCTGTATCGGGTGAAGGTGACGGTGGCGCCCCTCACCGGCGCGTCCTACTTCGGCTATCCCATCTATTTGGGGCTGTATGTGGCGGGCAGCACGGTGACTTCCGGCTACACGCTGAAAAGCGCCTCCCCTAACCGCTGGAGCAGCGCCATCACCTATGACAGCGGCTGGGTGACGACGTACCCCTCCGGCTCCACGGCATCGCTGAGCATACGGCTGTACAGCGGCAGCGGCTCCACGAGAGACGACACCTACGGCTACGCCTTGCCGGTGGAGCGGGTGGAGTCCATCGGGGACTTCGCCCTGTCGGCGGGGGATGTGACGCTGGGCAAGGCGGGGACGGTGACCGTCACCCGCCCCGGGTACGGGTACAGCTTTTCCTTTACTTACAGCTTCGGCGGCAGCAGCGGCGCGGTGTCCGTCACCACGGTGAGCAGCAGCGCCGGACGGGTGACGTACCAGTGGACACCGCCGGAGAGTCTGGCCGCCAAGCTGCCCCATGCCACATGGGGCAGCGGCACGCTGACCGCCAAGGTTTACAGCGGCGGGTCGTATGTGGGCAGCGTCAGCGATACGTTCACCGCCTATGTGCCCGACAGTATGCGTCCCACCGCGTCGGTGACGGCCACGGTGGTGAACGACAACACCGTATTGCAGGGGTGGGGACTGTGCGTGCAGGGCATGAGCCGCGTGCAGTACAGCGTATCCGCCGCCGCACAGGGCGGTGCTACCGTCGAGGGCTGTCGGTTCCGGTTTGCGGGGCAGGAGACGGCGGCGCTGTCCGGCACCACCGGTACCGTCAGCGTCAGCGGGTATCAGGTGCCTACCGCCACGGTGACGGACAGCCGCGGCCGCAGCGTCACCGCCAGCGGCAGCGCCATTCAGGTACACGGCTACGCCACGCCGGTGATCACCGCATCGGCGGCGGTGCGGTGTGACGCCAGCGGCACGGAGCAGGACGACGGCGCTTATCTGAAAGTGAAGTGCGCCGCCACTTGCAGCTCCTTAGGCGGACGGAACACGGTGGCGGTACGGGCGCGGTTTCGCCCCATGGGCGGCAGTTGGAGCGGCTACACCACGCTGGCCGCCGGCACGTTCCAGCTATTGGGCGGCGGTCTGGAGCCTACCCGCTCCTACGAGGTGGAGCTGTCCGCTGTGGACACGGTGGGGTCGGTACGGACGGTACGGTATACCGCCGCCACGGGGCAGGTGACGCTCCATCTCCGCAGCGGCGGCAGCGGCGCGGCCTTCGGCAAATACGCCGAGCTGAACGCGCTGGAATGTGCCTGGCCAGCGGTGTTTTACGGCAGCGTGGCGGTGTCCGGCGGACTGACCGTAGGCGGTGAAACGGTGGAGGGGCTGCTGTTCCCCGTGGGCAGCGTCCGGTGGACGGCCAATGCCGTGGCGCCGGAGACGGCGGGGATGACGTGGCAGCAGGTGAACACCGGCCTTTCCGGTGTGTACGCATGGAAGCGAGTGAGTTAATAGAAGGAGGAGACAAGATGGCATCGAACTATACCATGGTGGCCTACGGTTCACAGGGCAGCACGGTGAAGAAGCTGCAAAACGAGCTGAACAAGCGGGGCTATCAGCTGGACGAGGACGGCATTTTCGGCAAGAAGACCCAGTCGGCGGTGCGGGACTATCAGAAGAAGTACGGTCTGACCATGATCGACGGCATTGCCGGCGACGAGACGTGGGGCAGTCTGCTGGGTGGAAATGCCGGATGGCAGGAGACGGCGCAGCCGACTTACGGCAGTAATGCGGCGGCAGCGGGCAGTTATACCGCCGTGACGGAGCCGGTTTCCCGCGCGGAGGTGACGGCAGGCACAAGTAAACGTTTGGCGGAGCTGGAACAGGGCTACGCCCCCTCGGAGGACGTGCTGGCGGCTATGGCCTACCGCGACAGCGTGGCGGCGCTGGAGCCGGAGGGGTACACGTCCCGCTTTGAAGCGGCGCTTTCGGCGCTGTACGACCAGATCGCAGGGCGGGAGCCGTTTTCCTACGATCCGGAGGAGGATCAGGTCTATCAGAACTACGCCAATCTGTACGCCCGTCAGGGGGCGGCGGCCATGGAGGACACGCTGGGACAGGCCGCCGCGCTGACAGGCGGCTACGGTTCCAGCTACGCCCAGACGGCGGGGCAGCAGTCCTACAACCGCTATCTGAACGAGCTAGCCGCGCTGGTGCCGGAGCTGTACCAGTCGGCGCTGGCCGCCTACCGGCAGGAAGGGCAGTCGCTGACCGATCGGTATGCGCTGCTCTCCCAGCGGGAGAAAAGCGACTACGACCGCTGGCAGGACACGGTGGCGCAGTGGCAGAAGTCCCTCTCTGCGGCGCAGGACGACTATGAAGCCGCCAGCGACCGCGACAGGAAGAACTACCAGTCGCTGCTGGACTACTACGCCGACAAGGCACAGCAGGAGCGAAAGCTCAGCGCCGCCGGTACGGTAGTGGCCGACAGCGGCGGCGGTAATGATTCCCGCCGTGAAAGTCTCAGCAGCACGGCGGCGGAGAGCCTTCGCCGCGCCATGACCAACTATCTCAAATCAGGCAAGGCGGAGAAGGCGCAGTCGCTGCTGGCGCAGTACACCGCGCGGCTGACGCCCGCCCAGCACCAGCAGTTTACGGCACTGTTTCGTCAATACGGACAGGCGGTGCGCTAAAAAACAGGTTGCAATCGGCGGCGGCGTATGGTATCATAATGCAGGATATGATGGCGTTGTATGCGCCGGCGGCCTAAAGACGAGAGACAGGCCGTGGAAAGGAGAAACAATGAAGAAAATGAAGATACACTTTCTGCGGCGTATGGCGCTGCTGCTGGCGCTGGTGATGGCCGCCACCTGTCTGCTGACCGGCTGCGGTGAGACGCAGGTGGAAGAACCCCCCGTTGACCCCAGCCTGGAGGAAGTGGAGGTACAGCCGGAGCCGGTGGAAGTGCCGGTGGACTTTGAGGCCGCCCAGTCCAAGTGGCCTGACGTGTACGCCTGCATCCGCATCCCCAACGCCACCCGCTGCACCATCAGCGACGAGATGGGCTACTTTATCGCCCAGCACGGCAGCGACGACGGCTACTATCTGTACCGCGATCTGGACGGCAAGGACGCCCGCTCCGGCACCCTCTACACCGAGAAGCAGTACAACAAGCTGGATCTCAGCGACCCTGTCACCGTCATCTACGGCCACAATATGGCCAACCGCACCATGTTCGGTGGCTTGCAGAGCTATGCCGAGACGCTGAAGTTCGACGATGACGCGGTGATCTACATCTACCAGCCTGGCCGTCAGCTCACCTACCGCATTTTCGCCGGTGTGCCCTATGACACCAGCCACGTGCTGTACTACCACGACTTCAACGACGAGGCCGTGTTCAACAAGTTCTTTGAGTCGCTGGGCAAGGCGGCGGACAGCAGCAGCTACAAGAGCGACGACGGCTGCAACGCCTTTTACAGCGCCGAGGGCTGCGTCAACGTGGACAAGGACAACCTGCCCCAGACCGGTGACAAGGTCATCGTGCTGGCCACCTGCAAGAACGGCGACAACAACCACCGCTACTTCATCATGGCCAAGCTGGTGGAGGACTCCGCCGAGCCGCTGGTGATGACCCGTGGCGAGGCCGAGGA